>CAYNGM010000204.1:0-4457 GCA_964396565.1 uncultured Anaerolineaceae bacterium
AGATCGTCGTGTCGTAGCGGTCGATCCCCGAGAGCAGCGCGAAGGCGAGCGCCGCCACCCCGAGTCCGAATGCCACCGAGCGACGGCCGGGGACCGGATTCCCCGGGTGGAGCGAATTCACGCGCCGGACCGCCCATGTCCACCAGGCGACGGCCGCCAGCAGCGCGAGGGTCGGCAGCGGTTCGAAAGTCCAGTCGAGAAGCAGGCCAGCGAGGTCGGGCGGCGTGGGCGGGACAGGGCCATGGGCGAGGGCGATCCCCGCCGTGGCCGCCCACGTGACGAGGGCAGCGACCGCGGCCAGGGCGAGCAGGGGGATGGGAGGCGGTCGGCGGATCATCGAGCCCATCGTCCCATGAACCGGCCAGGACCCCCTGGTCGGGCAGGCGACGCGGGGTCGGCAAACGATCGGCACCCGACGTCCGATGGTCGACATGAGTGACACCCGAGGCGCACGCTCGGGTATGATGCCCAACGTCCCGGCGTGCTCGTCGCGGACGATGACTTGCTCGACCGTGGCGCGCCCAAGCCGGGTGCGTCCCCCAGCGCCGCTCGAGGACCTGCATGGCGAGTTCCCCAAGGAAAGGCCGCTCCTCCGGAGCATTGATCGCCGTCATCATCACCGCGATCATCGTCGTGGGAGCCCTCGTGCTCGCCCTGGTTACCAACGGCGGCGACCTCGGGGCGGCTCTGGCGCGTGTGGTGACGGCGCTCTATCCACCGGAGGCCGTGACCCAGCAGGGCGCGGAGATCCGCAACCTGTACACGATCGTGTTCGTGATCGCGGTCGTCGTCTTCTTCCTCGTCGAGGGCCTGATCCTGTGGTCGGTCTTCCGCTATCGACGTCGTGACGACGACACGGAGTTGCCGGCGCAGACCCATGGCAACAACCTCGCCGAGGCGATCTGGACCATCGGCCCCGCGCTGACCGTCGCCTTCCTGTTCTTCGTCTCGTGGCAGACCCTGAACCAGGTCGAAACCGTGTCGGCCAGCCCGGACACCCGGATCCGTGCCGTCGCGGCCCAGTTCCAGTGGAAGTTCGAGTACCTCGACTCCAGTGGCCAGAATGTGCTGTACACGCAACTCCTGCCGACCGGCGATGACGGGGGTCTGGTCGTGCCGGCCGGCCGGACCGTCCACCTGACCCTCGAGAGCCCCGACGTCATCCACGCCTTCTACGTCCCGCAGTTCCTGTTCAAGCGAGACGTGGTCCCGGGGCGGGTCAACAACTTCGACTTCCTGGTCGGCGCATCGTTCGCCGGTCAGACGTTCCGTGGCCAGTGTGCCGAGTTGTGCGGCGCCGGGCACTCCGTGATGCTGTTCGACGTGCACGCCCTCGCCCCCGGCGCATTCGATGCCTGGCTTGCCGACGCCATCGCCAAGGCGAACGCGACCCCGACCCCGGCACCCAGCGTCACGCCCGGAGCATCCGGTGAGCCGGCACCATCGGGTGGCGCGGGTCAGGGTCCGACCCTCCAGATCACCGCCGTCAACATCGCCTTCCAGCCGACCGAGTTGACGGCGCCCGCCAACACGCCGTTCAAGATCGACTTCCAGAACAACGACAAGGACGTCCCGCATGACGTCACGATCCACAAGGGATCGGCGACCGGCGAGGAGGTCTTCAAGGGCGACATCTTCCCGGGCGTCGCGCTCAAGACCTACGACGTGCCGGCACTGCCCGCAGGCCCGTACGCGTTCGTGTGCTCCGTGCATCCGAACATGACGGGCACGCTCACCGTGAACTGAGGAGCAACCCGTTGGCGACCACCGCGCTCCACCCAGCGGCCCCGGCCTACCGAAGCACGCGCAGCACGATCTACGAGTGGGTGACGACGACCGATCACAAGAAGATCGGGATCATGTACGTCATCAACTCGTTCCTGTTCTTCTTCCTGGGCGGCCTTCTCGCCCTGGGCGTCCGCGTCGAGCTCGCCCAACCCGGACTGCAGTTCGTCAACGACCAGACCTACAACGAACTGTTCACGATGCACGCCACGTTCATGATCTTCCTGTTCGTGATCCCGATGCTGGCGGGCTTCGGAAACTACGTGGTCCCGCTTCAGATCGGCGCGCCGGACATGGCGTTCCCGCGCATCAACGCCCTGTCGCTGTGGATGCTGCCGCTCGGCGGGGCGCTGCTGCTGCTCAGCTTCTTCACCGGAACGGCGGCTGCCGGCTGGACCAGCTACAGCCCGTTGGCACAGGACCGGCCGCTGGGCGCCGTCGGCCCCGGGCAGGATCTGTGGATCGTGGCCCTGGTGCTTATCGGGACCAGCTCGATCCTCGGATCGATCAACTTCCTGGTGACCATCTTCAAGATGCGCGCGCCAGGCATGACGCTGTTCCGGATGCCGATCTTCGTCTGGACGGTGCTGGTGACCTCGGTCCTCGTGCTGATGGCCACACCGGTCATCACCAGCGCCCTGGTGATGCTGTTCATCGACCGCAACTACGGCGGGGCGTTCTTCGACCCGGCCAACGGCGGTGACCCGATCCTCTACCAGAATGTCTTCTGGTTCTACTCGCACCCCGCGGTCTACGTCATGGTCCTGCCGGCGATGGGCATGATCAGCGAGATCCTGCCGGTCTTCTCGTGGAAGCCGCTGTTCGGCTACAAGGCCTTCGTCTTCGCTACGGCGGCGATCGGCGCCCTTGGCTTCTCGGTGTGGGCCCACCACATGTTCACGACCGGTGCGGTCTATCTGCCGTTCTTCAGCCTGATGACCGCGCTCATCGCGGTCCCGACCGGAGTGAAGTTCTTCAACTGGATCTTCACCATGTGGCGCGGCAAGATCCAGGTCAAGACTCCGATGCTGTTTGCCATCGGCTTTCTGACCATGTTCCTGATCGGTGGCATCAACGGGGCGTTCAGCGCATCGGTGCCGGTCGACTTCGCCATCCACGACACCTACTTCGTGGTCGCCCACATCCACTACGTGCTGTTCGGCGGCTCCGTCTTCGGGATCATGGGGGCGCTGTACTACTGGTTCCCCAAGATGACCGGCCGGATGATGAACGAGACCCTGGGCAAGATCCAGTTCGCGCTGATGTTCATCGGGTTCAACCTGACCTTCTTCCCGATGCACGAACTGGGGCTTGCCGGGATGCCGCGGCGCATCGCCGACTACTCGTCGACGGCAGGCTGGAACGATCTCAACCTGGCCGCGACCGTCGGCGGGTTCCTGATCGCGCTGAGCATGCTGCCGCTCCTGTGGAACATCTTCATCTCGCTGCGTAGCGGCGAGCCGGCGGGTGACGACCCGTGGGGAGGCAACACACTCGAGTGGGCGACCAGTTCACCACCCCCGCCCTACAACTTCGACCATCTCCCGGAGATCCGTTCGGAACGACCGGTCTTCGACGCTCGGCATGGCGCCGCGGCGAGCCACTAGGAGCCCGGATATGGCCGTCGACAGCCAAGCCCTGACCACCATCGACAACGAGCCCCTGCACGGCTTCGCCCATGACGCCCGCGGTGGCATCAGCAACCCCATCCTTGGGATGCTGCTGTTCATCACCTCGGAGATCATGTTCTTCGCCGGGTTGTTCGCGGCCTACTTCAGTGCCCGCGCAGCGGCGCCGCAGTGGCCACCGTACATCCCGGATAGTGTCCCGCCGGAGCAATTTCACCTGGCCATCCTGCCGTTCGTCGGCCCGGCCACCGTCCTGCTCATCCTGAGTTCGTTCACCTGCCAGTTCGCCGTGTGGGCGATCCGCCGCGGCGATCGAACGGCGTTCATCCGGAACCTGAGTGTCACGTTCGCCATCGGCATCGTGTTCCTGGTCATGCAGTTGACCGACTACTGGATGCTCGGCCACGAGGATCCCCCGATCACGCTGAGCACGGGTACCTTCGGGACGACCTACTTCACGCTGACCGGTTTCCACGGCGCCCACGTCTTCGGTGGCGTGATCATGCTCGGCGTCGTCCTCTATCGCGGCCTTGTCGGCCAGTTCTCGGCCAAGCACCACGACGCGGTCGAGGCAGCGTCCCTGTACTGGCACTTCGTGGATGTGGTCTGGATCCTGCTGTTCTCGCTCCTGTACCTGCTCCCCGGGAAGTCGTAGGAGGCGGCGCAAGATGCACCTGTTGCGGCACCCGCGGAACGCAGCCCTCGTCGGGATCGTGTTCATCGTGGTCGGCATCATCTTCTGGGCCATCCCGGCATACGGCGGCTGGGAGATGGACTATGCCGGCGTGACGATGCTGCTTGCCCTTGGCGTGGCGATGGCGGTGATGGCCTACGTCCTCGTGGCCGGCACGCCGCACGACTGACCTGGCCGGCACATGCTCGAGGACCTCTGGTCGGCGATCCTTGACCTGACGGCTCAGTTCGTCATCCCGGACTGGGGCGCTGTCATCGCGCTCCTGCCGATCCTGGTGATGTTCGTGGTCGTGGCGGTCCTGCTGTGGGTCTTCATGGGGCTGCGCGCAGCGCCGCCGGCCCAGCGCGGCA
>CAYNGM010000205.1:0-4440 GCA_964396565.1 uncultured Anaerolineaceae bacterium
GCTGATGCGCCACGTCTATCTCGCCGCCACCGGCCAGAACCGCGGCAAGACCACGGTCAGCCTCGGAGTCCTCGATGGCTTCCGCCGACGCGGCCTTTCCACCGGGTTCTGCAAGCCGGTCGGACAGCGCACCGTCATCGATGCCGGCGTGCCGGCCGACGAGGACGCCGTGCTCATGAAGGCCATCTTCGAGCTGCCCGAGCCGTACTCGCGGATGAGCCCGGTCCACATCCCGCGTGGCTTCACCCAGGCCCACATCGACGGTCAGGTCGTGGAGGACCTGGGGGCGAAGATACGGACCGCCCACGCATCGTTTGCCGCCGACCGCGAGATGCTGGTGATCGAGGGGACGGGTCACGCCGGTGTCGGGGCCGTCATCAACCTGTCCAACGCCGATGTGGCGGCGATGCTCGGTGCGCCGGCCGTCATCGTGTCGGAGGGCGGTGTCGGCCGCCCGATCGACGAGATCGTGCTCAACAAGGCGCTCTTCGAGCGATCCGGTGTGCAGGTCGCCGGAGCCATCGTCAACAAGGTCGACCTGATGGCCAAGCCCGAGCTCGGCCGGACGCTGGAGCGTGGGCTCGCCCGTCACGGCATCCCGCTCCTTGGCGTCCTGCCGTACCGGCCGATCCTGTCCAACCCCACGCTGGCCATGGTCCTCGAAGGCGTCCGCGGCGAGACCATCCATCCGGGCCCCGATCTCGATCAGGTCATCGGCGGGATCAGCATCGGCGCGATGGAGCCCGAGCACATGCTCCAGCGGCTCGTCCCCAGGGCCCTGATCATCGTGCCCGGTGACCGCGAGGACCTCATCGCCGCGATAGTCCACGCCCACCGGATCGGTGCGCCGGCCGGTGGCGATGCGCTGGGGCTTGTCCTGACCGGCGGATATCGCCCGCGCCGGACGGTCCTCGACGCGATCCGCTTCGCCGACCTGTTCGCGACCATCGTCGACGAGGACACCTACGCGGTGACCGCCGGCATCCACGATCTGCTGGTCAAGACGCACGCGGCGGACGCGGGCAAGATCGCCGAGATCAAGGCGCTCGTCTGGGAGCACCTGTTCATCGACCGTATCCTCGAGGTCGCCAGTGAGGCCCGGGTCGAGGCAGCTTGAACGCTACGGCTGAACACTACGGCTGAACACCACGGACTGAACGAGGCAGCCTGACCGCCACGGCCTGACCGCTATGGACTGACCGCTACGGCCCGATGGCCAGGTTATCGATCAGCCTGACATCGTCGAAGCGGACGGCAAGCGACAGGAGCGCCGAGCCGTCCACCACATCGAGCTCGGCGAGAGTGGCATCGTCCGCGACCGATACGTACTCGACGACCGCCCGCGGCTCCGTCGCGAGGACGGCGCTCATCGCCGATCGCAGCTCCATCGCCGATCGCTCCCCGTCCAGATACGCATCGCGCGCGGCAAGGAGAGCCCGATAGAGGACGGGCGCCGCGGCCCGCGCCTTCGGGGAGAGGCGTGCGTTGCGCGATGACATGGCCAGACCGTCCAGTTCACGCACAGTGGGGCAGGGGATGACCTCGGTCGGAAGCGCAAGGTCAAGGGCCATCCGACGGATCACCCGGATCTGCTGGGCGTCCTTTGTGCCGAAGTAGGCACGCTCGGCCCCCACCAGCGCGAACAGGATGGCGACGACGGTCGCCACGCCATCGAAGTGGCCGGGTCGCGCCGCTCCCTCCAGCGGCTCGGCGATCGCCCCGACCGATACGGTGGTGTCGAAGCCCGGCGGGTAGACCTCGTCGACCGATGGCGCAAAGACGAGGTCGACGCCCGCCGTCGCGCACAGCGCACGGTCACGCTCCTCGTTGCGCGGGTAGCGGGTGAAGTCGGCCGCCTCGCCGAACTGGCGAGGGTTGACGAATATCGTCACGACCACGGTCGCGCACTCGGCCCGCGCCCGCTCGATCAGCGAGACATGGCCGCCATGCAGCCAGCCCATCGTGGGGACCAGACCGATGGGTCGCGCGGCGGTCGCCAGCGCTGCCCGCAGCTCAGCACGAGTCCGGACGGTCCGAGTCCGGGCGGTTCGGGTCCGGACGGTTCGGGTCGCGCTCAGGGTCGTCCTCCGTTGCCGGGATCAGTGGTCAGAGGGTCGGCGGTCAGTGGTCAGAGGGTCAGCGGTCAGGGATCAGGGATCGGCGGTCAGACATCAGAGGGTCAGCGGTCAGATGGGGACGGCGCTCAGAGATCGCGGTCGAGCGGGATGCCGCCCGCCGGCACGTCCGCACCGTCATGACCACGGTCGGCCCGGCCACGCCCGAGGGCCTCGTCGAGGACCGCGTCATCCATGCGCACGGTCTGGGCCTCGCCGGGGAACGTCCCGGCTTCGACCTCGGCGGCGTAAGCCCGTGCCGCTTCGCCGATGGTCTCGCGCAGATGGGCGTATGGATGGGCGTGGCGTGGGATGAAGTCGCCGAGACCAAGCAGGTCGGTGATGACCTGGACCTGGCCGCTGCATTCAGGACCCGCACCGATCCCGATAGTCGGGATGTGCAGACGCTCCGTGATGGCCCCCGCGAGCTGCGCCGGCATCAGCTCCAGGACGATCGAGAACGCGCCGGCCTCCTGGACGGCGAGCGCATCGGTGAGCATCGCCCGTGCCTGGGTCCGATCCTTGCCCTGGACCCTGACCTTGCCACCCATGCCATGCGCTGCCTGCGGTGTCCAGCCGATGTGACCCTGGACGGGTATGCCCGCCTTGACCATGGCCTCGATGATCCGCGCGGAGCGGACGCCCCCTTCGACCTTGACCGCCTGCCCTCCGGCCTCCTGCAGGAATCGACCGGCATTGTCGAGCGCCTCGTCCACCGATGCATACGAGAGGAACGGCATGTCGCCGATGATCAGCGCCCGTTGCGTGCCACGTACCACGGCCTTGGTGTGGTGGAGCATCTCGTCCATCGTCACGCGGACGGTCGATTCGTAGCCGAGCATGACCTGGCCGAGCGAGTCCCCGACGAGGATCAGCGGTATCCCGGCGTCATCGAGGATGCGCGCCGTGGGGAAATCGTAGGCGGTCAGCATCGGCAGTCGTCCGCCGTCGGCGTAGCGCTTGGCGATGTCGGCGACGGTCAGGCGGCGTGGCGTGTCGTTCGTGGCGCTCATCGAGGACCAGTCTGCGCGTCGTCGGCGCGGGCGTCCAGCCGGGGACGCTGGGCCAGCAGGTCCGTCACCCGGTCGAGCAGCACGTTCGCGACCTCGCCCTTGGTCAGGAGCGGCAGGTCGTCGCGCGCTCCGTCCGCGCCAAGGATGGACACGCGGTTCGTGTCGGTCCCAAAGCCGGACCCCGCCTCCGAGACATCGTTGGCCACGAGCAGATCGACTCCCTTGCGCCGGAGCTTGTCGGGCGCCCGCTCGAGCGATCCGGTCTCGGCCGCGAACCCGACCAGCACAGGCGCCGACTGACGGCCCCGGACCCGCTCGGCGATACCGGCGAGCACGTCCGGTGTGGGTTCAAGGACCAGCGACAGGGGAGAGCCACGCTCGAGCTTGGAGTCGGCGCTCCGGGCTGGTCGGAAATCAGCGACCGCAGCCGCCATGACCAGGACATCGAACGCTCCGGCGAGATGCTGCAGCTCGGTTTCCAGGTCCGCCGTCGACTCGACCCGGACGACGACCACGCCGTCCGGCGGGGCCACCTCGATGTTTGCCGCGACGAGCGTCACGTGCGCCCCACGATCCCGGGCGGCGGTCGCGATCGCCACGCCCATCTTCCCGGTCGAGCGATTGCCGATGAAGCGGACCGGGTCGATGGCCTCGCGGGTACCGCCCGCGGTCACCACGACGTGGCGCCCCTCCAGATCGGGCTCACGGACCGGTGACTCCACGAGCGGCGGCCGCTGTGCCGCGTCGCGAACCCGGATGGGGCTCTCGCCGATCGCATCGATCACGGCATCCACGATGGCCGACAACTCGGCCAGCCGCCCGACTCCGGTCTGCCCCGATGCCAGCGAACCACTTTCGGGGGGCACGATCGTATAGCCGAAGCGTTCGCGCAGGCGAGTCACGTTGTCCACGGTCGCCGGGTGCGTCCACATCTCGCCGTCCATGGCCGGGGCGACCACGACCGGCGCCGACGTGGCCAGACATGACGCCGCGATCGGATCACCGGCGATGCCCGCCGCCATGGTCCCCATCCAGTGCGCGGTCGCCGGGGCGACGACGATGGCGTCGGCCGAATCGGCGATCACGATGTGACCGATGCGCCTGTCGGGCAGCAGGGCAAGGACGTCCGTCTCGACCGGGTGACGTGACAGCGCCGCAAACGAGAGCGGTCCCACGAAGCGCGAGGCGGACGGGGTCAGCATCACGACCACATCGGCGCCCTCGGCGCTGAGCAGTCGGAGGAGTTCGACCGCCTTGTAGGCCGCGATCGAGCCGGTCACGCCAAGGCCGATCAGACGACCGGCGAGGCGTCC
>CAYNGM010000206.1:0-4430 GCA_964396565.1 uncultured Anaerolineaceae bacterium
CCGGGGCGAAGGCGCTTTATGGCGTCCTCGGTCCCGATGCCCAGGGCATCACCGGTGACCGGCACGTTGCGACGCATCAGTTCACCGAGACGCAGGCCGACCGGACGCAGTCGCAGGCCGTCCGAGACCTTGCCGTCGGGGCGCCCCAGATGGCTCATCAGGATGACCCGGGCGCCGCCGGCGAGGAGCAGGTTGATGGTCGGGATGGCGGCCCGGATCCGCGAATCGTCGCTGACCTTGCCATCGGCGATCGGTACGTTGAAGTCAACGCGCATGAGCACGCGCTTGCCCGCGACGTCAACGTCACGAACGGTCAGTTTGTCCATGAGGGCTCCTTGCGGGGCGGTTTGTACGGCCGCGGACAGGACCGCCATCTGGTCAGCCGGCCGCTCGATCCCCGGCGTTCAGGCCGCGACCGGCAACCGTGAGGCGACGAGGGCGATCAGGTCGGCGATGCGGCAGCTGTAGCCCCACTCGTTGTCGTACCAGGCGATGACCTTGACGAGGTTCCCGCCCAGGACCATGGTCGAAGCGCCGTCGATGATGGACGAGCGGCTGTCGCCCTTGAAGTCCATCGACACGAGCGGCTCGTCGGACACACCAAGGATGCCCGCCATCGGACCGGCGGCCGCGGCCCGGAAGGCGTCATTGAGTTCCTCTACGCTCGTGTCGCGCGCCACCGTCGCGGTGAAGTCGACGACGCTGACCGTGGGGGTCGGGACACGGAGGCTGAAGCCGTCGAAACGACCCTTGAGGTCGGGGATCACCAGCGCGAGCGCCTTGGCCGCCCCGGTCGTCGTCGGGATGATGTTCTGACCGGCGCTTCGTGCCCGACGCGGGTCCTTGTGGGCGACGTCGAGGATGCGCTGGTCGTTGGTGTAGCTGTGGATCGTGTTCATCAGGCCCTTCTCGATCGTCACCAGGTCGTGGACGACCTTGGCAGCCGGGGCCAGGCAGTTCGTCGTGCAGCTCGCGTTGCTGATGATGTGGTGCGTCGCCGGGTCGTACTTGTCGTCGTTGACGCCCAGCACGATGGTGATGTCCTCGCCCTTGGCCGGGGCGCTGATGATGACCTTCTTCGCGCCGGCGCTGATGTGGGCCGCGGCCTTGTCGGCGCTGGTGAAGATGCCGGTGGACTCGAGGACGATGTCGACGCCGAGGTCGCCCCACGGCAGCGCTGCCGGATCCTTCTCGGCGAGGATGCTGATCTCGCGGCCATCGATGATGATCGAGCTGTCGCCGGCCTTGACCTCGCCCGGGTACTGCCCGTACGTCGAGTCGTGCTTGAACAGCAGCGCGTTCATCTCCGCGTCGACCAGGTCGTTGACCGCGACGACCTCGACATCGGGCGCTCGCTCGATGAGGGCCTTGAGGGACTGCCGGCCGATGCGGCCGAACCCGTTGATACCGACGCGGGTCGTCATGGGGCGCTACTCCTCGCGATCCGGATCCGACACGGCGAGGTCGGCCCGGGGTCGTTCTCGTCCTGATGCTGCAGACGCGGGCCGGGCGCGCACCGCTGATGCGCCGCGCCGATCCGCGGGCCCCAATCGTACGACATGCAAGAGCCCCCGCCGATGTCGGCGGGGGCTCCGATGCGGTTTCGAGATCAGATCGGGCGTCAGCCGCCGATCTTGAAGACCTTGCCGCCGCACTCCGGGCAGGTGCCCTGGAGGGCCGGCTTGCCGTTCTTCATCGTGATCTTCTGCGCGTTCTGGACTTCAACCTTCTTCTTGTCCTTGACGCAGTAGGCCTCAGCCATGTGTGGACTCCTCCTCGATCCTTGTGTCGAGCGTCACGGGAACCCATGTCCCGCATCCGCTCAGGTGTTGCGCGATGTCCCTTCGGTCGTCCAGAGCGATGGATACCACCGTTCCGCCGACGCCGCATCCCGTTGGGCGTCCATCCGGGCCATGACGAGCAGACTCTCCAGGCCCGTTTCGATGCACGCCGCTTCTGCCGAGTCCTTCTGTGACCCTTCCACGAACTGCCCGGTCGTCCGATTGGCGTAGACGGCGCAGACGACCCCTGCCCGACACCGGGCGAGCGTCGCGAGCACCAGCAGGGCCGATGCCTCCATCTCGAAGTTCATGACACGCTCGCGTGCCATGTCCTCCGCGAGGTCAGGGTAGCGGATAGGCAGATGCGGGATCGGGCGCCCCTGCGCCCCGAAGAACCCGGGGGCCGTCGCCGTCAGGCCGACATGGTAGCGATGACCGAGCGACTCCGCGGCCTCGATAAGGGCCAGCGTCGCCTCGTGGTGGGCGACGGCCGGGTACCCATCGTGGACGAAGTAGCTCGTCGTCGACTCGAGCCGTACGGCCCCGGTGGAGATGGCGAGGTCACCGAGACCCATCTCCGGTTGCAACGCTCCGCATGAGCCGACCCGGATGAAGGTCGGCTGCTGCGTGATGGCCAGGATCTCCGCGAGGACGATCTCGACGTTGTCGGTGCCGATGCCCGTCGAGACCACAGAGACGCGGAGACCACGATAGGTCCCGGTAGCCGATGCGAACTCCCGATGCCGGTGCTGCAACTCGATCGAATCGAAGCGCTCGGCGATGCGGGTGGTCCGGTCCTGGTCTCCGGGGAGGAGGATGTACTCGGCCAGCTCACCCGGGCCGAGTCCGATGTGGTACTGCCGGTCCCCTTCCGGGACCGCGATCCGGCGATCGCGGGGGGTTTCGACGCGGGTTTCCGCGTTCGGCAAGACCTCACCCTCGCTCTTGCTCGCTCCGTGCTGGGGCGAGACTCGGGCGAGGATAGTCCGGCCCTTCTTCGAGCGTCAAGCAGCGTCAAAAGTGTCGTCATCGAGCGTGGCTCACGTTGGCCCCGCCATCTGCACCCACGACGGCCAGACGACCGACGGCCGACTCGGCCGACAGGGGTCCGTCACCCGTGGCGACATCGCCGACGACGGCGGCCAGGCGACCGGCTATCCGACCCGCCAGGAGTCGGCGGGCCTGGCGTCTGCGCACCGTTGCGAGGACGAGTGCGAGCGCGACGACGACGAGCAACGCGATGACCGCGATCATCGGACCAGCTGGACCGATCGCTCCTTCGGTGACTGTCGCGGACCCGGCGATGGACGGTGATCCGTCCGGTTCCGATCCAGTTCCCGATGGATCGCCGGCATCAGTCGGGTCGATCGCCGCACCTGCGATGGCGGCCAGCGGATCGCTCCCGAGCGAGATCCCAGCCGGATCGTCAACGGCCACCCCGAACTCTCCATCAGCGAGCCGCGTGACCCGCCCGGTGACGTTCACGGCATCCCCTGGCTCGATCAATGGCAGCCTGGCGGTCGCGGCGCCGGTGACGACGACCACCGCGACATCGGTCCCGTCGTCGAGCACGAAACCATCGTCGGTGAGGGTGGTGACAAGACCGCCGACACGAACGGTCCGACCCTCGAACGAGGCGAGGTCCAGCAGGTCGGCATCGGGGGCAGTCGGTGTCGAGGAAGCACTACCGTCGGGACCGGCCGTCGTCGATGACGGCCCGCCCGCACCCGCACCGCCCGCATCGTCTGCGTCCCGGCCTCCCCGGGTCGAGCCGCCAGCACCGCTGTATGCCGCGACGCGGAGGTCCGCCGCCGAGCGGGGCAGGAGGCTGGGTCGTCGATCCGACGCGCTCGGGAAAGCGCGGCGGACGATCCCGACGATGGTCGCGGTGCGTCCCTCGATGACGCTGCTGACGGGTATGGCAGCACCGGGCTGCCCGACCACGACGACCTTCGCCCCGCCGACCGAGACCTCCGCGCGCCACCGGTCACCGAGCTTGCGCACGTCATCGATCCGTCCGCGGACCTCGACGAGGCGCCACGTGTGACCGTCCCTGAGAGCGCCGTCGATGGCGAGGGGCGCGGGAGCGGCGGCCGCACCGAGCCGCTCGAAGTCCTCGGCCCGCAAGCGAGGCGCCCCGAACGCCGTCCCGACCCGGCCGACCACGCGGACTCGTGTCCCGATGCCGGGCGACATCGTGCCCTTGGCGAGCAGGACCTCGATCGCCCCGCTGGCATCCTCGACGACGATCCGCCGGCCCGTCGCGTCAAGAAGCCGCGATCCGGCGGTGACGACCGCGACGATCGCTACATCCCTGGCGGTGATCCGAAGTGCGGTAGCGATCGGCACGACCATCGGGGGAGGTGTGGTCGGTCGTGGCGTTGAGGTCGATCGCGGGGTAGGGGTCACGCCGGCGGAGCCGGTCGGGCCCGGAGTCACGGTGGGCGATGGAGACGGGCCGGATGATCGAACCACGTCTGCACCATCACGGGCCCAGATCCGGTAGCCGTCCCGCGCCCCCTTGCGCGAAGCACGCTGGCCGACGATCCCCGTGATGCGATAGGACGCGCCGATCACGAAGGTCCGCGCGGTGATCCCGCTCGATGCATCCGCGACCACCCTGACGAAGGCGCCAGTCCCCGAACGGAT
>CAYNGM010000207.1:0-4413 GCA_964396565.1 uncultured Anaerolineaceae bacterium
CTCCATGTCGGTGCCCAGGAGATAGGTGCAGAAATGGGCACCGTGATCAAGGACGCCGTCTAGGAATGCCTCGCCATTGACGCGTTTGCCGAGGAGGCGCCCCTGCATGTCGGTGAACGCGACCACCAGGGTGTCGATGCGGCCGTCGCGGATGGCGGCCTCGAGTTCAAGAAGGCGCGGATGCCGGGTGTGTCCGAGGTCGTGGTCGCTCATTCGTACCTCGAGTTCGTCGATATATGGTCGGTCCGACGGTATCCCGGGACTGCGCCGACCTCAGTAGAGCATCGTCGTCCCGGTCGGGAAGACGAAGTCGAAGGCGCTCGGAGGAAGGACCGCGTCGGGATTGAGACTGACGACCTCAGCGTGGCGGGTGACGGCGCCGCCGATGAGCTCCACCAGGCGCAGGATCACCCCGGTCGCACGATCGACCGCGATCTCGATGACGTGGTCGGGTCGGTCGCCGGCGATCTCGATCGTTCGCGGATGCTCCGCCGTCAGGAGGATCGCCTCTCGTCCCGCCACGAGGTCGGTACCGACGACCATGCAACGCCCGGTCGCGAGAACGTTCTGGCAGTAGCCGGCCGGATGGACGAACGTATCGGGCAGGGTCTCGGCCGGGAGCCCGGTGATCGGAACATAGACCCGCGACGATCCGGGGAAGTCCGGGTCGGCCAGGCCGCGCGGGCGATTGCGCACCGGTCGCTGCGTGCCGAGTCGATGGGCTGACGCGTAGGTCCGGACGAGATCGCCGTCGGAGATCCAGATCTCGTATGGACCGATGGGCTGGGCGTCGGGGCGACTGGTCTTGACCTTGGCTTTGCCCGGGTGACGGAGCATGACCTCCAGTTCGGTATGGTCCTCACCGTTGACGGTCGCCGCTCGCTCCAGGATCCGCATCTGGAGGGTCCCGAAGCGAGCCTCGGCGTCCCGCATGAAATCGAACAGCTCCGTCACCGACGGCAGTCCGGCGGGCAGGGCCGCCACCTCGGGCAGACGGCGGCCATCGACGGGGACGGGGACGGCGGCGCGGTCCCACAGGCGTGTCGAAGTCATCGCGCCGGATTGTAGCCGCTCACGGTCAGCCTCCGCCGCCGACGCCTGCGCCCAGACCGGGCTCAGTCATCGAGGATGGATCCAGCAATCGATCAAGGAGTGCCGCGTCCATCCCGCGCTCGATGGCCAGCTCGCGGATGGTCCGCCCCGAGGCGAAGGCTTCCTTGGCGAGTTTGGCGGCGGCGTCATAGCCGATCTCGGGGGCCAGCGCGGTCGCCAGCATCAGCCCCTGCTCGACGAGGGCAGGACCGCGCTCGGTGGCGACCAGACCGTCGACGGTCCGGCGCGAGAAGTTGGCCGTCGCCGCGGCGAGGAGCTCGATCGACTCGAGCAGGGCGGTCGCGGTCACCGGCATCATCACGTTGAGTTCCAGGAACGATCCGGTCTGGGCGAACGACACGGTGGCGTCGTTGCCGATCACGCGGGCGACGACCATGGTCAGCGACTCGACGATGACCGGGTTCACCTTGCCCGGCATGATCGACGACCCCGGCTGCGTCTCGGGGAGTGCCAGCTCGGCGATGCCCGCTCGCGGGCCCATGCCCATCAGGCGCACGTCCGAGGCGATCTTCCAGAGCCCCAGGGCTGCAGCGCGGACAGCTCCGTGCGCGGCGATGGCCACATCGAGGGATGCCTGGGCATGGAAGTGGTTGGGGGCCTCGCGGACCGGCAGCGTCATGAGTTCGGTCAGGCGGGCACAGGCCCGTGCCGCGTATTCGGGATGGGCGTTGATCCCGGTCCCTACCGCCGTGCCGCCGAGGGGCACGGTCAGCAGTTCATCGCGCGCCGCCTGGATCCGACGGATGGCTTCCTCGACCTGGCCGGCGTATCCGCGGAACTCCTGGCCGAGGCGGATGGGTGTCGCGTCCTGGAGGTGGGTGCGTCCGGTCTTGACCACCGGCCAGAACTCGTCGGCCTTCGCTGCGAGCGTCGCCTGGAGTTCGACGAGCGCCGGGATCAGCGCCTCCTCGATGGCCAGCGCCGCGCTCAGCTGGAGCGCCGTCGGGATGGTGTCGTTGGAGCTCTGGCACTTGTTGACGTGGTCATTGGGATGGACCTTCCGGTCCTCGCCCAGACGAGCCGCCGCCAGGTGGGCGATGACCTCGTTCATGTTGGTGTTGGTCGAGGTCCCGGAGCCCGTCTGGTACACGTCGATCGGGAAGTGGTCGTCGTAGCGGCCCTCGGCCACCTCGGCAGCCGCCACCGCGATGGCGGTCGCGATATCGACTTCGATGAGCTCGAGGTCGGCGTTCGCTTCGGCGGCCGCGAGCTTGACGAGCGCCAGCGCACGCAGGAATCGACGCGGCAGTCGCTGGCCGGAGATCGGGAAATTGAGGACGGCGCGCTGGGTGGAGGCGCCGTACAGGGCGTCAGCCGGAACGGCCATCTCGCCCATCGAATCGCGTTCGATGCGGGTGGGTCGCTGGGGATCGGTCATGTGGCGGATGGTACGACGGCCGCCGCTTCCTCCGGTCCCCTTCTCGCACGACGGCCACCGCCTCCTCGGATCCTCTACTCTCACGACGGCCGCCGCTTCCCCCGGCCCCCTTCTCGCATGATGGCCGCCGACGGCGTGAGCCGCCGCGAGCCGGTGTGAGGGGTCAGCCTTCGCGTGCCAGGCGTTGCTCGCCGGGTCATGTGCGTTGCTCGCCGCGTGATGGTGCGGGCCGCGTGATGGTCGCGGGCCGCGGGACCGGAGCGGTAGGATCGGCACAGATGGCGACCATCGAAGCGAACGGGCTGCTCATCGGGTACGACGTCGAGGGCGCTGGCCCGCCGCTGATCCTGCTGCACGGGGCCACGTCGACCGCCGCGCGCGACTTCCGCGACCAGCTGCCGAGTCTGCGGCGTGCCTTCCGCGTGTTCATGCCCGATGCCCGCGGGCATGGGCGGACCCGTTGGGACGTCGCGGCGAACGGACTCGAGGCCGAGTGGCTGGTCGATGACGTACTTGCCTTCGCCGATGCGCTCGGGCTCCTCAGCTTCCACCTGGTCGGCTTCTCGCTCGGGGCGATGACGGCGCTGGGCGTGGCCGTCAGGGCGCCGGCCCGCCTTCGGACGCTCGTGGTCGTCGGCATCTCGCTCGAGCGCGAGCCGCGCGCGGCTGTCGCCCGCCGAGTCATGGATCCGACTCGGATAGAGCGGATGGATCCGGCGTGGGCCGCTGACCTGGCAGCACGGCACGACCCTCTGCAGGGGGCGGGCGCATGGCGTCGACTCCTGGCCGCGATCGCAGCCGACGTCGCGGTCCAGCCGCTGCTGACGTCGCGGCAGGTGCGGACCATCGATGCCCCGACGTTTGTCGCGGTCGGAGATCGGGACCCGTTCACGCCGGTAGCGGACGCGTGGGAGCTGTCGCGAACGGTGATCGATGGCCGACTGCTGGTGTTGCCCGGCGCAGGACACGAGGCGTTCGCCGAGCGGGCATCGATCGCCAGCGCAGCGCTCGAGACGTTCTATCGATCGACCGAGGAGGTCGCCCGACGCCGAGCCGGGGAGGTCGCGGAAGGCCGAGCCGGGGAGGTCGCCGGCAACGGACCGGCGCGCCCATGAGGCGCTCACGACCGATCTTCAGAGGATGGGAGGACACGGGATGACCAGTCTGCTTGCGATGTACCGGCGTCCTGGGGGCGGGGAGGAGGCGTACGCGACTTTCGAGCGACGCTACGTCTCCGAGCACCTTCCGCTTGTCGCTGCCACGCCCGGCCTGCGCGCGCTCGACGTCTCGCGAGTCGTGGGCGAGCTCGGAGGCGAGACGGACCTCGTGCTGGTCGCGTCGATGCGCTTCGACGACCACGCAGCGCTCGATGCCGGACTCGCCTCGGAGGCGATGCGGGCCGCCGGGAGGAATCTGCGCGAGATCGCACCGGGCCTTGCAACGCTGCTCGTCCTGGAGGAAGCGCCCGATCTCAATCCCTGACTTCCGGACCACGCGCCGTGGGCTGATCCCCGCAGGTCCACCCGGCGGGTCGGTCGCCGCCGCTCCGGTCCGCTCGGCGGGCCGGTCGCTGCCGGTGCACGCGCTTCGGACTGGTCGCCGCCGGTCCGGTCGGCTTGGCGGGCCGGTCGCTGCCGGACCACGCACTGTGGGCTGGTCGCCGCCGGTCCACCCACCGGGGTGGATCTCACGCTCACGCGCGACCGGGACGCGCGGCCGCTGACCCTGCCGTCGCCCCGACAAGTTGCGCGCTAGTCATCAGAGTCTGGACTGGAACCGCGGGCGCCATACGACGGTTCGGATCCATGCATCGGAGTTCCGCGTCAGTCAGCAGGGACTACAGCGCAACTTCATCGCCGCCATCTGGTGGCCCGGGACGGGGCGGACCGCCCCGGAAGTCGCAGGCGAGTCTCAGTGGACTA
>CAYNGM010000208.1:0-4412 GCA_964396565.1 uncultured Anaerolineaceae bacterium
CCAGCCGCGATGCGCGAGGTGGCGCAGGTGGACGATGACGGGGCGCCCGTCCGGGCCGAGACTCGCGGGACATGGACGCCATCTCACCTGCGCCGTCGTCGCCTCGTGGCCTGGTCATCCTCCCGCGACTGGCGGTCGCGGTCGTCCCCGCCCGGATCCGGCGGCTGCGCCCGCGTCGTCCTGGACCGGCGCGGGTCACACCTCCCGGCAGGTCACAGCCCGCACGTCCCCCCGGTACTCACCCAGCGGTTCGCCGAACCGGACGACGGCCCATCAGGCGGGGCGCGCCTGGTCGCACCTGACGGCCGTCGTCCCGATGTGGCCCTCCGGGATCGCAGAGGCGGGACCCATCACGACCGCAGATGTGGGACCCATCACGACCAAGGTGACCTTCCTCGCTACGATGGGCTCATGACCGACCGCCAGCCCCGCTTCGACACCATCGCCGTCCATGCGGGTGCCGAGCCCGACGAGCACGCCGGGGCCGTCGCCCCGCCGATCTATCAGACCTCCACGTTCGCCCAGGACGGGGTCGGCAAGCCTCGCCGCGGCTACGACTACGCGCGGTCGGCGAACCCGACGCGCGACCGGCTCGAGCGGGCGATCGCCCAGCTCGAGGGCGGCAGACACGGCTTCGCGTTCGCGAGCGGCTCGGCGACGACCGCGGCGATCGCCGAGCTCGCCGGACCGGGTGACGAGATCATCGTCGGCGACGACGTATATGGCGGGACGTTTCGCTACCTGGAGCGGGTCCGCAAGCCCGGCGCCGGCGTCGTCACGAACTATGTCGACCTTGCGAGCGGGATGGACGAGCTGTGGGAAGCGCTAACCGAGCGGACACGGCTGGTCTGGCTCGAAACGCCGACGAATCCGCTTCTCAAGGTGGTCGATATCGAAGCGGTCGTCGCTACGGTCGGTCGACGTGGCAACGAGGCCGGCCGGCGTCCGCTCGTGGTGGTCGACAACACGTTCGCCTCTCCGGCCCTGCAGCGGCCGCTGACGATGGGTGCCGATGTCGTCTTCCACTCGGCGACAAAGTACCTGGCCGGCCACTCGGACACGATCCTCGGCGTGGCGGTCACCTCGGACGAGGTCGTTGCCGAGCGGCTGCGCTTCCTGCAGAACGCGATGGGTGCGGTACCCGGCCCGCTCGACTGCTTCCTCGTCCTGCGCGGGCTACGCACTCTTCACCTTCGTGTCGAACGGCACGGCACCAACGCGGCGGCGATCGCCGCCTTCCTGCGCTCACGGCCCGATGTCGCGAGCGTCGCCTATCCCGGGTTCGGCGGGATGGTCTCGTTCATCCCGGCACCGGGGCCGGGAGGCACGCCCAGCGCGGCCCAGCGTGCCGTCGCGATCGCGGAGGGCACCCACTGGTTCACGCTCGCGGAGTCACTCGGTGGCGTGGAGTCCCTGATCGAGGTGCCGGCGGCGATGACCCACATGTCGGTGGCCGGCTCGCCGCTGGAGGTGGATCCCGCGCTCATCCGGCTGTCGGTCGGCATCGAGGACGTCGAGGACCTGATCGACGACCTGGGCAAGGCGCTCGACGGCGCCTGAGACCGGCGCCTGAAGACCGGCGCCTGAAGACCGGCGCCTGGATCCGTGCGGTCCGGCGGGTCGTTCAGCCGCCGGCCATCGCCGGCAGGAGCACGAGCGTGTCCGAGTCGCCCACCGGTGTGTCGAGCGCCTGGAGGTGACGAACGTCCGTGTCGTTGAGGAATGCGTTGACGAAGCGGTTCAGCTCACCACCCGGCGTCAACAGTTGCTGGGCGAGGGCCGGGTGGGCGGCGACGAGTGCACCGATGACCTCGCGGACCGTCCCGTTCGGGACCTCCACCAACTTGGCACCACCGGTCGAGGCCCGCAGTGTCGGCGGGATGCGGACCGTGCTCATGCCCGGCCCTCGAGCCACGCCTCGAATGCCGACAGCGATGGTCGGATGATCGGCGCGAGACCAGGTTCACCGGGTCGTGCCCGGCCGTCGTCGAGCGAGCCCGGATCAAGGCCGAGTGTGCGAGCATCC
Organism: uncultured Anaerolineaceae bacterium; assembly: GCA_964396565.1. Lineage (GTDB taxonomy): Bacteria > Chloroflexota > Limnocylindria > Limnocylindrales > CSP1-4 > SPCO01. The sequence goes on from CAYNGM010000208.1 coordinate 2,027, forward strand.
GGGGTCTTGAGTCCATTGCCGGTCAGGAGCGCCACGACCTCGTCGCCGTCCGCGATCACGCCGCGTTGCCGCGCCGCGGCGACCGCACCAAGGGTCACGCCACCGGCCGTCTCCGGGTAGATGCCCTCCAGTCGGGCGACGTCGCGGATCGCCCTGGCGGTCGTCTCGTCGGCGATGGCCTCGACAGACCCGCCACTCCCACGGGCGAGAGCCACGGCATACGAGCCGTCCGCCGGGTTGCCGATGGCCAGCGAACGCACGATGGTGTCCGGCTCCCGGACCGGCTCCACGACATCGGTCGCGCGCTCGAACGCGGTCGCGACGGGTGCGCACCCGGCCGCCTGTCCGCCCACGAAGCGGATCGGCCGTCGCTCGATGAGACCGACCTCCGCCAGCTCCTCGAAGCCGCGCGCGACTCGGGTGAACAGCGCGCCACTGGCGATCGGCGCCACGACCACGTCCGGTGATCGCCAGCCGAGGCTTTCGGCGATCTCGTAGGCGAGGGTCTTGGATCCCTCGGCATAGAACGGTCGCAGGTTGATGTTGACGAAACCCCAGCCGGTCTCGTCAGCGACCTCGAGGCACAGTCGATTGACGTCGTCGTACGTGCCGTCGATGGGGACGACGGTCGCGCCGTAGGCAAGCGCATGATCGACCTTGGCGGTCTCGAGGTCGGCCGGGATGAACACGTACGCCGGGAGACCGACCGCTGCTGCTGCCGCCGCGACCGCTCCGGCGAGGTTGCCCGTGGATGCGCAGGCCAGGGCCGGGACACCGAATTCGAGAGCACGCTCGGCCGCGATGGCGGCCGGTCGATCCTTGAACGACAGTGACGGGTTGCGGGTGTCGTCCTTGATCCAGAGCCGGTCCACCCCGAGGACCGGGGCGAGCCGGGACGCGTCGACGAGCGGCGTGGAGCCGACCGCGAGTCCACGCGTCGGGATGGCATCGACCGGGAGCAGTTCGAGATAGCGCCAGATACCCGGTGCCCGGGCGGCGATCGCGGCGCGGGTCAGAGTGGAACCGGCGACCGCGAGGTCGTAGGTGACCTCGAGTGGCCCAAAGCACGCAGGGCACACGTACTGGAGCGCGAGCGCTCCGGTCAGACCGCAGTTTCGGCAGGCCATCCCGGTGATGCGCGGCGTGGGCGGGGCAGGGAGAGCGCTGGAGCGCTCACGCTCTGCCGTCGATGGTGTGGTCTCGGTGGTCACGATCGGTCTCCAGGGTCGCGTTGTCGCGGCGTCATGCGATGACCGGCCGATGAGGCGAACCCTTGGTCTGGATCGGGGGCTCCGGAGAGTCCCGTATCTCGCAGGTGGGGCCTGCCCGGACTTGGCACCTTTCCGACCTCGCGTCGGCAGGTTGTCGTGGCGTCAACGGGCCGGTCCCTCAGCCAACTCTTGATACGTGCTCTTCGGTTGTGGCCCGATGCTACGGTCGGGACCCGACTCTCGTCAATCGACGCCCTTCACACCCGGGACGGGTGGGCATGCCGGTGTCCGACTGGGACATCGTCCGTGCGTCGCGCCCATCGTCTCGCGAGCGGGTGTCGTCTGGTGGACTCGGCCAACCACCCGGGACAGGTGGGCACACCCAGGGCTTCTCCGACGCGCGACCGCTGGCCGTGACTTATCCGCGTTCCCAAGTCGGCCAGCCCCCGGGACAGATGGGCATCCCGGTGTCCGTCTGGGAGATCGTCCGTGCGTCGGGCGCATCGTCTCGCGAGCGGGTGTCGTCTGGTGGACGACGATTTCCGACGAGCGGAGTGCCGCCGAGCGGATCGTTGTCCGCCAGACGTCGACCGTATCAGCGCGGGGCCCTCGCCGGTGGGTACGGCGTCTCGAGGACGACAGGACGACGCGAGGGGAGGGTCGCGTTCATGTCCAAGCCTCCGTTCGCTTGCGATCGTCGTCAGCCAGACGACACTGGTGGTTGGACCGGCACCGACCCGGCCCACACACCGCGGCCGCCCGCGAGCCAGGCCGGCTCAGCCGGGGCGCCGACCGGTCCCGGATCAGCGGATGTCAGGTCTACGATCCGCCGGGCCCCGCGCCCGAGGTCACATCCGTCCCGCCGCGGTCGCGCCGATCTGCTTCATGAGTTCAAGCCGCTCCTCCTCGGAGCGGGACTCGTCGAGGACCTGGATGGTCAGCAGGGCGTCGCCCTTCTGGACGAGGAACGTGAGCATCTGGCTGTTGTACAGCGCCCGATCGCCGATCCCGTCGAGCTGCGTCGATGCCCCGTCGGCGGCCATCGCATCGAAGACCGGCCCGGCGCTGAACGGGGTCAGGACCATGGCGACGAACGGTGCGTCGGCGAGTCGGTAGTCGCAAGTGTCCGGGGGCCCGGCGAAGAGCTGTTGGGTGACCCCGGAGACGCCGAACAG
>CAYNGM010000209.1:0-4043 GCA_964396565.1 uncultured Anaerolineaceae bacterium
CAGGGCCAGGGCCAAGGTCAGGGTCAAGGCCAAGGTCAGGGCCAAGGTCAGGGTCAAGGCCAAGGTCAGGGAGCCATCGGCGGCGGCGGCTCGAACGCCCGGTCGCTCGGCTCCGGACTTGGTGGCAACAGCCGGCCGGGAGCCCCAACGGGAGCCAACCGGGCCGCGCAGCTCGGCTCCGACCTGTCGTCCGTCTTCGCACCGTTCGGTCGGCTGGGCCGACCCGGCGACCCGTCATATGTCGCCGGGACCGGCGGTGACGGCCAGACCCAGCAGGGGAACAGCATCGGGAACGGCACGGACAACGGCACCTTGACACCGTATCAGCAGGTCTTCGCCGACTTCGAGCGCTATGCCCAGACGTCTCTTGACCGCGGCTATGTCCCGCTGTCGGTCAAGGACTTCGTGCGCGACTACTTCAGCTCACTCGATCCCTCGAACTGATCCGTCGGCTCAGGTCGACCCACAACGGAGGCAACCATGGATGCGCCAGCCACGCTCAACCCCGCCGCACGTCTCGCGCCCGAGGCGTTCGCGGAGCGCGCCACGGCGATCGAACGCGAGGTCGGCCGGGTCATCGTCGGTCAGCGCGAGCTCGTCCGCCAGACGCTGACCGGGCTCCTGGCCAACTCCCACGTGCTCCTCGAGGGCGTGCCCGGACTCGGCAAGACGATGCTCGTCCGGACCATCGCCGACGTCATCGATTGCAGCTTCAATCGGATCCAGTTCACACCCGACCTGATGCCCGCCGACATCACCGGTACGAACATCCTGATCGAGGAGGATGGGCAGCGGGTCTTCCGGTTCCAGCCTGGTCCGGTCTTCGCCAACCTCGTCCTGGCCGACGAGATCAATCGCGCGACGCCCAAGACCCAGTCCAGCCTGCTCGAGGCGATGCAGGAGCACCAGGTGACGGTCGCCCGCCAGCGGTTCCCGCTCGATCCGCCGTTCTTCGTGCTGGCGACCCAGAACCCGCTCGAGATGGAGGGAACATACCCGCTGCCCGAAGCCCAGCTCGATCGGTTCCTGTTCAAGGTCATGGTCCCCTTCCCCTCGGAGGAGGACCTGGTGGCGATCATGGACCGCACCACCGGGGCCGAAACAGTCCAGCCGGGCAAGGTCGCCACGGCGGCGGAGATCGTCGAGATGCAGCGACTCGCCCGCGCCGTCCCGATCGCACCGCACGTGACTGCGTATGCCGTGAGCATCCTCGCCGCGACCCACCCCGATCAGCGGCGCGCCCCGGGTCTTGTCCGCGAGTACGTGCGCTATGGCGGTTCTCCGCGTGGCGCCCAGGCACTGGTCACGGCGGGCAAGATCTATGCCCTGCTCGATGGCCGGTTCAACGTCTCGACCGACGACATCCGAGCCGTCGCCCTGCCGTCGCTCCGTCACCGGATCATCCTCAACTTCGAGGGCGAGGCAGAGGGCATCACGAGCGAGGCCATCGTGCGCACCATCCTCGACGAAGTCGCCGTCCCGGCCGTCGAGTAGTCATCCGACCATGACCCAGCGGGACGGCCCGGACGTCGGGGCCACATCGGTCGCCCCCGCACCTGCGCCGGCGACCGGACCGCGTCCGGCGTTCCTGCCGTCGGAGGTCGACCCGACCGTCTTCGACGAGGCCTTCCTCCGCCAGTTGGAGCGCCTCCTGCTGCTGATGCGCTCGCCGGTCCGTGGCGGTCTCAAGGGCGGTCGCCGGAGTGTCAAGCGCGGGCAGTCCGTGGAGTTCGCCGACTACCGCGACTACGCCCTGGGCGACGATCTGCGCCAGCTCGACTGGAACGTGTACGCCCGTCTCGAGCGATTGTTCGTCAAGCTGTTCATCGAGGAGGAGGACGTCACCGTGACCCTCCTGCTCGACGCCTCGGCATCGATGGCGACCGGTGGACCGTCCAAGCTGACCTTCGCGAAGCGCGCAGCGGCGGCGCTCGGGTATATCGGTCTGGCCAGCGAGGACCGGGTGGCGGTCAGCGCCCTGACCGGCCGTGTGGCGCGCCGTCGGCCGGCTCTGCGCGGCTCCGGACGCGTGTTCCGGCTCCTCGCCGACCTGTCGGCCATCGAGCCGACGGAAGGGCCGTCAGACCTGGTCGCGGCCGTCCGTCATGCGGCGGCCCAGCTGCACGGTCGCGGCGTCGTGATCCTGCTCTCCGACCTGCTGGACCCGGGCGCCGACCGCGTCATCCGTGATCTCGCGGCGACCGGTTCGGAGCTGATCGTCATCCACGTCCTCTCCCGGGACGAGCTGGATCCGTCGCTCGAGGGGGACCTCCAGCTGGTGGACTCGGAGACCGGCGACCAGGTTGACATCACCGCCGACCTGCCGACCATCGATGCCTACAAGGCAAGGCTGGCGGCGTGGCAGGCCGACCTCGCGGATCTGGCTGCGAAGCGTCGCGCGACCTATGTCGACCTCGCCAGCGACACCAACCTCGCCGAGCTCATGTTCGCGGAGCTGCGGCGTCGGCGGGTGCTCGGCTGATGGTGGGTAGCTGACATGCCGTTCACCACCCCGCTGGCACTGCTTGGCCTGCTGTTCCTTCCCGTCGTCGTCGCGATGTACCTGCTCAAGCTGCGACGCGACCGGGCGGTCGTGCCGTCCACGCTGCTGTGGTCTCGGCTGGTCGCCGATGTCGAGGCCAACGCGCCCTGGCAGAAGCTGCGGCGCAGCCTCCTGCTGCTCCTCCAGCTGCTGCTCGTGGCACTGCTCGCCCTGCTCGCCGCCCGACCGTTCCTGGAACGACCGGCGGGACTCGCCCGTGACCTGATCCTGGTCGTTGACACCTCGGCCAGCATGGGCGCGACCGACGTCGTCCCGGATCGGCTCGAGGCGGCCAAGGCGGCCGCCATCGACGCCCTGCGTGAGTTGCCGACCGGCGGGGTGGTCAGCGTCATCGCCGCCGACCGCTCCGCCCGCATCGTCATCAACGGCTCGTCCGATCTCGGGCGGGTCAGGGACGCGATCAACGGGATCTCCGTCACACCGACCCGGGGCGACCTCGGCGACGCCCTGGAGCTGGCTTCCAAGCTGGCCGCGCGGTCCGGCGATGCCCAGATCCTTGTCGCCACGGACGCAGCGCTCGCCACCCCGCCGACGAACCGCGTGGATTCGCCGATCCGCGTCCTGCAGGTCGGTCGCGACCGGCAGAACCAGGCGATCGTCGCGTTGGCGGTCCGCGCCGATCCATCGGGCGCCAAGCGGTCCGCCTTCATCAGTGTCGCCAACCTCGATCTCAAGCTCGTGCCCCGACGGATCGAGGTCTGGGGCGACGACCGCCTGCTCGAGGTCCGCGACGTGACCCTCGAACCGCAGGCCCGCGCCGACGTCGTGATCGACGACATCGAGCACGGCATCGATGTCCTTGATGTCCGGTTGACCAGCTCGGACCCGGCCCTGAGCGGGGCACCGGACCAGCTGGCCATCGACGACCGGGCGTGGGCCGTCCTGCCGCCTGAACGCCCACGTCTCGTGCTCGTGGTCGGCGACGGTGACCCCTATCTCGAGACGGCCCTGAGCTATCTCCCCAACGTCGAGCTCTATGGCGTGACGCCCGCGGAGTACGGACCGGCGAGCGAGCGCAAGGATGGCCGGCCATGGGACCTGACGATCTTCGAGGGCTTCGTCCCGGACAAGCTCCCGGCAACACCGATCCTCGCCATCGCACCACCGCGCAGCAGTCTGCTCGGCGAGGTCAATGGGACCCTGACCGGTCCAGGTATCGGCTCGCTGGACCCGGACGAGCCGCTGTTGCGATACGTGGACCTGTCCACGACCCATATCGCCGAGGCAAGCAAGCTGACCCAGCCCGACTGGGCGCGCACGGTGATCCCCGGACCAAAGGGCGCTCCCCTGCTCTACGTGGGCTCCCGGGCTGGCCTGCCGACGGCAGTGCTCGCGTTCGAGCCCCGCCAGTCGGACCTCCCGCTCCAGGTCGCCTTCCCGATCCTGCTCTCGAACCTGACCGTAGAACTGTTCTGCGGATCGACCGCACCGGCCTACACGGTCGAGCCCGGGACTCCCGTCAAGCTGGTCTTCCCGGCCG
>CAYNGM010000209.1:4053-4394 GCA_964396565.1 uncultured Anaerolineaceae bacterium
GGAGATCGAAGTGCCCACGGTTGATGGCCCGACCAAGCTGGTCATCCCGGCCGGCGCCGCGAAGCTGATCGTGACCCATCCAGACGGCACGACGACCGAGCTCGTGCCTGGCTCCGTCGATGGACTGGCGGTCACCTTCGCCGACACCAACCAGTTGGGCGTCTACACGGTCACCCCGATCCGCGGGCCGGATGCAAGCACGACCCCGTCCGGTCCAGCCGGTGCCTCCTCCACGGGTCCCGCCGCCAGTCCGGCGGTGTCGGCGGGAGCGTCCGCTGATGCGTCTGGCGGACCGGGTGCTTCGGCGCCACCGAGTGGCGACCCATTCGAGCCGGTCCGCT
>CAYNGM010000210.1:0-4390 GCA_964396565.1 uncultured Anaerolineaceae bacterium
ATCAGCCAGTCCACCCAGCCGCCCTGGAAGTTCGAGAAGCTGGCCGCTCTGATGGTGTCGCGCGCGCACGAACTCAAGATCGTCAATACGGTCTGTCCGGTAACCATCCGGCGTCAGCAGGACACGATGGAGGCGGCAGCGCAGGTGGACATGATGGTCGTCGTCGGGGGTCGCTCGAGCGCCAACACCAAGGAGCTGACCCGCCTGTGCGAGATCGCCGGAACGACCGCGGTCCAGATCGAGGGCGCTCGTGATCTGACCGATCCTGCCATCTTCGGCGATGCCCAGGTCGTCGGCGTCACCGGCGGGACTTCCACGCCGATCGAGGATCTGCGGGATGTCGCCCAGCGCATCCTCGAGCTCGGCGGCACGCCGGAAGCACAGGCAGACGCCGCGGCGTTGGCGACAGCCGCTCTGGAAGCTGCGGCCACCCCGGCCGGCCGGACCACATCGCTCCCGGATCTCACCGCCCGGACCGTCGGCGCCGCCTGACCGTGGCCGCACGACGGGCCAGGGGAGCTAACGGAGGATCCGCCGGACAGGCACCCGGCGCCCCATCCACGCGTCTGGGTGGCGCCCTCCCGGTCGTCGCCATCGTTGGCCGACCCAACGTCGGGAAGAGCACGCTCTTCAACAGGATCGTCGGTGGTCGTCAGGCGATCGTCGAGGATCGGGCGCGAACCACCCGGGATCGTCTCTACGGTGACGCTGAGTGGAACGGTCGCCGTTTCATCGTGGTCGACACCGGCGGTCTGGAGATCGACCCGAACGACCCCATCGAGGTGCGCGTCCAGGAACAGGCCAGGCTGGCCATCGCCGAGGCCGACGTGATCGTCCTGGTGGTCGATGCGGCGAGCGGGATGACACCCGCGGACGAGGAGGCGGCCGAGCTGCTGCGGCGGGCCACAGCGCCGGTGATCGTGGCCGTCAACAAGGCCGACAACGAGAAGCGCGAACTCGAGGGCATGGAGTTCCATGGCTTCGGCTGGGAGGAGCTGTACCCCGTCTCCGCCTCGCACGGGCGCGGCACGGGCGACCTGCTCGACGCCATCGTCTGGGCGCTTCCACCCGAGAGCGAGGCGGAGCTCGCGCGCAAGGCGCGAGAGGCGGAGGCCGAGGCCTGGGCCGACGAGGTGGCGGCCGGTCGTCTTGGGCCGTACGTCGTGGGCGAGGGGGGCGACGACGTAGCCGAAGGCGGCGCGGCCGACGACGACGACGACGGGGCCGACGCCGCGACCGATCTCGAAGCACTCGAGACGGCACGCTGGGACGCGGCGATCGCCGCCGAGGCCGACACGGCGCCCGCGGCCATCGCCTTCGTCGGCCGCCCGAACGTGGGGAAGTCGAGCCTGCTCAACGCCCTCCTCGGCGAGGACCGGGTCATCGTCTCCGACATCCCGGGAACGACTCGAGATGCCATCGACACCAGGCTCGCCTGGGGTCGCAGCGAAGTCGTCCTCATCGACACCGCCGGGATCCGGCGCCGCGGCAAGGTCGCGTCGGGACCGGCCGCCGAGCGCTATTCCACGTTGCGCGCCCTGTCCGCGCTGTCACGGGCTGACGTGGCGGTCCTCGTCATCGATGCCGTCGAGGGCCTGACCGCACAGGACGCACATGTCGCGGGCTATGCCGTGGACGAGGGCAAGGGCCTCGTGGTCGCGGTGAACAAATGGGATCTCGTCGCCGACAAGACGGACAAGACGTTCGACCAGTACGTCGAGTGGATCCGCAACGATGCGCCGTTCCTGGACTTCGCTCCGGTCGTGTCGATCAGCGCCAAGACCGGTCAGCGCGTGGGGCGCGTGCTCGAACTCGCGGTGGACATCTGGGCGGAGCGGCGCAGGCGGATCGCGACGGGCGAGCTCAATCGAGTGCTGACGGCCGCGACCGACCGGACGCCCCCGCCGCCGGTGCGGGGCAAGCGTCCGAAGCTGTTCTACGCCACCCAGGCCGCGATCGCTCCGCCGACGTTCGTCTTCTTCGCCTCGGACGCATCCGCAGTGCACTTCTCGTACCGGCGCTATCTCGAGAACCGGCTTCGCGAGACCTTCGGCTTCGCGGGCACGCCCATCCGGCTCGTGTTCCGCGACCGGACATCGGTGAAGTTGCCGCGGCGGAAGAAGACATCGCGCGTGCCATGCGCCCCATCGCGCCGGCGGCCGTCGACGTCGCGGACACGCCGCTCGCGATGAGCGCACCGCGGGTCGCGGTCATCGGGTCCGGCGCCTGGGGGACGACGCTCGCGATGCTCGTGGCGCGTCGGGAGCCCGTAACACTCCTGTGTCACAGCGAGACGACGGCTGCCGCGATCCGCGCCTCCGGTCGCAACGAGGCTCGCCTGCCGGGCGTGGACCTGCCGCGGACCGTCGCCGCGACCGCGGACCCGGCCGTACTTGCCGAGGCGACCGATCTGGTGATCTTCGCGGCACCATCGAGCCACCTGCGCTCGATGACCGCGCTCGCCGCGCCATATCTCGCCCCGACGGCGGACCGCTTGTCAGCCACGAAGGGCCTCGAACGCGGGACGCTCCTGCGGATGAGCCAGGTCATCGAGGCGGCCGGTGGTGCCGAGCCCGGTCGTGTCGCAGCGCTGTCCGGACCGAACCTCGCGGCCGAGGTCGCGCGCAACCTTCCGACCTCGGCCGTCGTCGCCTCGTCGGACGTCGAGCTCGCCCAGCGCATCATCGCGCGACTGGCACGACGACGGTTCCGTCTCTATGTCAACGAGGACCAGCTGGGCGTCGAGCTCGCCGGCGCACTCAAGAACGTCGTCGCGATCGCCGCGGGCGCCGCCGATGGCCTCGGCTTCGGCGACAACGGGAAGGCGGGCCTGCTCACCCGGGGCCTGGCCGAGATGATGCGTCTTGGGATCGCTGCTGGCGCGAATGCCCTGACGTTCGCGGGACTTGCGGGGATCGGCGACCTCATCGCGACGTGTGGCTCGCGCCTGTCACGCAACCACCAGCTTGGGGAGCAACTGGCGGCCGGGCGGACATGGGCCGAGCTCGAGGGGACGCTGTCGGGTACCGCTGAAGGAGCCTATACCGTGCGCTCTGCGCTGGCTCTCGCCGATCGATACGGGGTGGAGATGCCCATCGCTCGCGAGGTGGAGCGGGCGCTGTTCGAGGGGAAGCCGGTGCGGCGCTGCCTCGTGGACCTGCTCTCGCGTGAGTCCAAGGATGAACTGGCTGACGCAGACGCCTGGCTCGCCCGGCTTGGGGTGATGGCGTCCCAAGTCCCTGAATAGTCGGCCCTGGCGCCTGCGCCACCCGTCCGACGCGAGAAGCCGGGCCCCCTGACCGACCCTGTTACGACAGCACTCACTCGACGTCAAGGGCGTAGACGACCGGAGCCGAACACCATGGCGCGTTCGTTGGCGCGCCAGTGGGCGGCCGAAGCGAGGCGGTAGTGGATGATCTGGCAGCACCCATCGGCGTCGCGATCTTCTTCGCACTCGTACTGTGGCTCGGGGATCTGGTCCTCGGCGCGCTGGAGATCGAACTGTCGGCGCGTCTTCGACCGGGCTTGCGATGGCTCGCTCTGCCGATCACGGCGACCATCTGCTTCGGCGGGTTCCTGCTGCTGAGGCCGTTGATCGTCGATCAGCCGCAGACGCCGCTGTGGTTCCTGATCGGGCTGGTGGCGATCGCGCTCCTGACCGCCGGAGCCATCGCCCTCGGCTACGCCATGGTGGCCCTCGGGAGGTGGGCCTCCGGACACCTGCTCGGCGGCAGCCATCTCCATGAGCGTCCCAGGATCGATCGGGATCCACACGACGTGCCGAAGCTCGCTCCGGTCGGCGATATGCGCGAGCACCGAGTCGAGCCGGAGGCCGAGGGTGGCTGGCGCGATAACCTGGTCATGGTCGGTATGGTGGCCGGCTGTCTGATCGGGGCGTTCGGATTCTGGATCGTCATCATCGGCGTCCCCATCTCGATCTACATCGGGCTGACCGAGGGCGACTGGCGATGGCTCGTTGGCCTGGCGATCTTCGGCGTGGCCCTGTGGATCGCCGAAAAGCTCGGACTGGTCCGTTCGCTCAATGACTGATCGACTGGTGCGGGTCTACGTAGCATCCCCAGCGGACCAGGCAGCAACGACGCCGCGATGAATGAGGTCGAGAGCGCCGACATGGTCAATGCGGGGCCGACCCGTGCGCGCGAGTGCCGCGGTCTTCGTGGACGCCGTCACGTGTGCCCCTTGCCAGGGCCTAGCTGCACGCCGACCCGCCTCCGCCGCTCGCACAGAACGCGGTGACGGTCCAGTACGCGAGCGGAAGAGCGCCCAGCGCCAGACCAGCGAACAGGAACCCCCATCCGATCAACCGGGACCGCATCGGATCGGAGACAGACCGCCTGAGGGCGGACACGAGGAGCAACACGGCGACGGC
>CAYNGM010000211.1:0-4380 GCA_964396565.1 uncultured Anaerolineaceae bacterium
CCGTACCGGGCGTTCGGGGCGCGTCTTGGGACCGTCCTGTTCCGTGTCCCCGACACCGTCAAGCGCGACGATGCCCGACTGGCGCGACTGCTCGACGCGTGGCCACCGGATATGCCGCTGACCATCGAGTTCGGTCACGAGTCATGGGCGGCCGACGAGACGATCTCCGCGCTGCAGGCGGTCGGTGCCGTCCTGTGCACGACCGAGGGACCGAACGACCCGGAGCCGCCGACCCTGCGTCGGACCGGTCCGTTCCTGTACCTGCGGTTGCGTCGTCACGACTACGGGCCCGGGGAGCTGGACGCGTGGGCCTCGAGGCTTGAGCCGTTCCTCACCGCCGGTGACGACGTCTACGTCTACTTCCGGCACGACGATGTCGGACGCGGCGGTGAGCTCGCCCTCGAGCTTGGTGCGGCGGTGGCGACACGGATGGAGGCCGTCGAGCCGGATGGGCGACATGGTGGCTGAGCGGCGAGCGGCTACGCTCATCCTGGCTGTCACGACCGCCCTGCTCGCCGGGGCCTGCGACGCCGTCGCGCCGACCGGCTCGAGTGGATCGTCCATGGCGACGGCGCCACCCGCAGCGTCGAGCGGTGGGACGAATGGACCGACCGATCAGCGGACCGACACTCCGACGAACGGCGCTTCGACGCTCGCGCCGAGCGCATCGGTCGGGGCGAGCGTCCCTCGCCTCGCCCTGACGCCCGTCGTCGGCGGCCTCGATTCACCGGTCGACCTCGCCTGGCGTCCCGGGGACCCTGGGGCGACCTACATCGTGGAGCAGGTCGGTCGGATCAGACTGATCCGCGACGGACGGCTCATCGCGGAGCCGGTCCTCGACATCACCGCAGAGGTGACGGCCGGTGGCGAGCAGGGGATGCTGGGACTCGCCTTCCCACCGGACCCCGCCGACACGCGCCTTTATGTCTACTACACCGCAAGCGATGGGGCGCAGGTCGTGTCCTCCTTCCGCCTGGACCCCGCTGACGGCGGTCGCGCGCGCCCCGGCAGCGAGGTGCTGCTCCTGCGCATGGCCGACCAGTTCCCCAACCACAACGGCGGCAGCCTTGCCTTCGGGCCGGACGGCTACCTGTACATCGGGACCGGGGACGGCGGTGGCGGCGGGGACCCACTGGGCTCCGGCCGTGATCTCGGCACGCTCCTGGCCAAGATCCTGAGGATCGACGTGGCCAGGGTGCCCGCAGCGGATGGCCCGGCCTTCTCGATCCCGCCCGACAACCCGTTCGTCGGTCGGCCCGGCGCGCAGCCCGAGATCTGGCACACCGGTCTGCGCAATCCGTGGCGCTTCCGGTTCGACCGGGCGACCGGTGACCTGTGGATCGGTGACGTCGGACAGGGAGCATGGGAGGAGATAGACCACGCGCCGGTCGGTGCAGGAGGTCTCGACTTCGGCTGGAACGTGATGGAGGGGACGCACTGCTTCAGCCCGGCCGCCGGCTGCGACGAGACCGGGCTGACCATGCCCGTCAGCGAGTACGGCCACGACGAGGGCTGTTCGGTGACCGGGGGCACGGTCTATCGGGGTCGATCACACCCCGACCTGGTGGGCAGGTACGTCTTTGCCGATTACTGCAGCGGACGAGTGTGGACACTCGACGCCGAGGCGGTCGTCACCGCATCGGACGGCGCGCTCGACCCGTCCATCGCGCTCGATTCAGGGCGCAGCCTCAGCGCGATCGCCGAGGATCAATCGGGCGAACTGTATGCCACCGATCACGGGGCCGGCGAGCTGCTGCGCTTCGATCTCGCGAACGACTGACCCGAGCGATGGCCCGGGTTGCGGGCGGCATCAGGTCGTCCGGTAGGTGACCGTGACCGACACCGTGATCTCGGTCGTGCCCGCCTCGACGGGCGTCGAGACGTCGGCAGCCATCATCATCCGCTCGGCCTTCATCCGCGGGAGAGGCACGGGTGGCGCGGCACCCCCCTCGACGATCCCGACGACACCGGTGACGGAGATCCCGGCAGCCTCAGCCAGGACATCGGCACGGGCCCTCGCCTCGGCCATCGCCCGCTGGCGCGCCTCGCGCTCGGCGGCCGTCGGATCGGCCACCCGGAACGAGAGGTCATCGAGCCGGGTCGCGCCCGCGGCAAGCGTCCCGTCGATCACGTCTCCGACGCGCTCGAGATCGCGCACGGTGACCTCGACCAGCTCACTTATCTCGTAGCCCGTCAGGAGCGGTGCCTTGCCGTCGCGGTAGTCGTAGCGTGGCTGGACGCTGACCAGCGACGTCCGTACGTCCCGCCGCTCGACACCGGCCGTATCGAGAGCCGCGAGGATCGCCGTCATCGTGGAGGCGGCTTCGACGCGAGCCGCGTCCACGGTCGGGCGGGTCACGACGACACCGAGCCGCAGGTCCGCCACGTCCGGGCTGACGGCGACCCGACCGGTGCCGCTGACGATTATCGAGCCCTCGGCTGGTGCTCCCTGGTCTGTCGACATGTGCTCTCCCCCTATGTCGCTGAACGGAGCGGCATCGTACGCGACCCGACCTCGTCCGTCGCGCCATCGTCCATCTCGATCGGGATCGCCCCCCTGATGCGGGTGATGCGCGGACCGCGCGCCGCCCTGATGAGGTCGCGGTAGACGCGCTCGTAGCCGTCGACCATCCGGCCGAGCGAGAACCGCTCGAGCACCGACTCGCGGATCGCCGCCCTATCGAGCTCGGCGACGCGGTCCACCTGGAAGGCCATCGACGTGACGTCGTCGCCGAAGAAGCCATCGATCCCCTCGCGGATGATCTCGGGCAGCGCCCCGATCCGGCGGGCGATGATCGGTGTACCGGTCGCCAGCGCCTCGATGGCGACCAGCCCGAATGGCTCGGGCCAGCTGCCGGGCATGAGGGCGGCGTGACTCTCGACGAGCAGCTGGTCCCGGTCCGGACCGGCCAGTTCACCGACGAACTCGACCGCCGATCCCGCCTCCTCGAGCGCAGGCGCAAAGACCGCGTCGAAATACTCGCGCTCGGGACCGCTCGGCGCGACCTTGGCGGCGATGCGCAGCGGTCGACCGACGAGCAGCGCGATCTCGATCGCCTCGACGATGCCCTTCTCGGGCGCGACGCGACCGACGAAGCACAGTGAGTCACCCCGTCTCCGCTCGAACGGGGCACCGACCAGGTCGAGTCCGTTGTGAACGATCGCCGCCCACGGCACGTCGGGGTGGGTCGCTGCCTGGCTCGCGCTGATCGCCACCAGACCGGCCGGTGGGTCCTCGAGCAGCGGCCGCGCCCACGGGAAGTCAAGGCGGCCGTGGAAGGTCGACACGACCGGGACCGGACTGACCCTGGCCAGGAGGGGGCTCATCCACTCGAGGTGGGAGTGGACGACGTCGAAGTCGTCGGCCCGATCAAGGACCAGCTCGACGGTCCGGATGAACCACGGCATCGCGTCACGCAGGAGGCCCGCCGGGCGCAGCGCCTCGGGGACGGTGACCACGTGGTCACCGCTGACCACCGAGTCACCTGACGCGAACGTCGTCACGCTGTGGCCTCTTCGCGCCAGCTCGTGGATGAGCCCGTCCACGATGCGCTCCGTCCCGCCGTAGCCGGCCGGTGGCACGCGCTCCAGCGGTGGAGCGACCTGGGCGATGCGTAGGCGAGGGTCGGGCATGACGGCGTACCAGGGGCTGCGGCGCTCGCGGGACCCGTTCCCGCCGGTGTCCCGCCGGACCTAGTGTCGCACCATCGGGCCGAGGCGGCGAACGACGCGCTGCCGGTGACTCAGCTCAGCTGGTCAACGGATCGGGCTTCTCCGGGTCGATGCCAAGCTCGCGCAGCGCATCCGTCACCGTGGCCGGCGGGAGCGCACCGCAGCGGGCTAGGGCGGCCAGCGTCGCCGCCGCGATGTGCGGCGGGTCCACCTCGAAGTGGGCGCGCAGGTCCTCCCTCGTCCCGCTCCGCCCGAAGCCGTCCGTCCCGAGGGCGACGTAGTCGGTCGGGATCCAGCGGCTGACCATGTCGGGCAGGGCCTTCATCCAGTCTGTAGCGGCGATGATCGGCCCGCCGTTCTCGGTCAGGACCGTCGAGACGTGGGGCACCCGCGGCTTCGCTTCGGGATGGAGCCGGTTCCAGCGCTCGACCTCGAGGGCATCGTGACGGAGCAGCGGGAACGACGGCGTGCTGTACACCTCGGCCGCAACGCCGAACCGTTCGGCGAGCAGGTCCCGCGCGGCCAGGACCTGGGGCAGGATCGAGCCCGACCCGAGAAGTCGGGCGCGCTTGGCCCCCTTGCCCACCGATGGGGCCTCCGCATAGCGGTAGATGCCGCCCAGGATCGCCTCGTCGGTCGCCTCGACCGGACGCGCCGGCTGGGCGTAGTTCTCGTTGTACAGCGAGACGTAGTAGAAGACGTCCTCCG
>CAYNGM010000212.1:0-4368 GCA_964396565.1 uncultured Anaerolineaceae bacterium
AAGCCAGGCGACCTCGTGATCTGGGGTCGTGGGACTCACGTGGGCATCTATATCGGCGACGGCAAGGCGATCAGCACGCTGACCAGGGGTGTGCGGATCCACACGGTCCACGCCGTCCGCGCACCGTTCACGGCATACCTCCACACGGGGGTGTGGGATGACGCCATCGATGGTGGTGACGCGCCGCAGGTCACCCCGATGACCTCGACCACGGCCGCCATCGCGGCCCGCCTCGACGCTACGCCGGAAGCGGTCACCGACACGACCGCCGTCGTGACTTCAGCGGCGACCGGTGCGGCAGCGGGCATCCAGGCGTCGGAGGCCGCCGAAGTCTCGGCGATCACTTCCTTGGCAGGCTCGGCGGGCGGCATTCGCTAGATCGGTCCAGCACGTCGTCGTGTCCAGCACGTCGTCGTGCCTCAGCACGTCGTTGACGTCGCCCTGCTACGGTGGAGCAGTCACGACGGAGGAAGACATGGACCGCACCGGCTTCGCACATTGGCTTGACCGCTATGTCGACGCGTGGCGTCTGAACGACCCGGTGGCCATCGGCGATCTGTTCAGCCCGGACGTCCGCTACGCGTACGACCCGTTCGGTGAGGCCGTCGTCGGACGGAACGCCGTCATCGAGTCATGGCGTGACGACCCAGACGCGCCCGGCTCCTGGGCGGCCGACTACGAGGTCCTCGCGACCGATGGCGACACGTTCGTGGCCCACGGTCGGACACGCTACCTGACCGACGATCGCAGCGCGGTCGATCGCGAGTTCGCCAACGTCTTCGTCTGCCGCTTCGACGACGACGGCCGCTGCCGCGAGTTCACCGAGTACTACATGCGCCGCCGATCGACGCCAGACGACGACGAGCCGCCCGCGGCCGGCTGACCGCTCAACTGCGGGACGCCGCGGCCGCCCGCGCCTCACGGACACAGCGCAGGATCGCCTCGACAGAGCGATCGATGTCGTCCTCTGTCGTCGCCAGGTTCGAGATCGACAGCCGCATGGCGGCCATGGCGCGCCAGGTCGTGCCGCCCAGCCAGCACGTACCGTCACGCTGGACGCGCGCGATCGCATCGCGGGTCACGGCGTCGGAGATCGCGGGATCTCCATCGTCAGCCTCGATCCGTACCAGCACCTGGTTCAGGACCACATCATTGAGCACCCGCAGCCCGGGCTCCCCGGCCAGACCGGCAGCGAGCCGCGCCGCCAGGACACACGACCGGTCGATCGCCGCGTCCAGGCCGTCCCGGCCGAGCTGCCTCAGGGCCGCCCAAACGGCGAACCCCCGGGCCCGGCGCGACGAGTCCGGCACCCAGTCGAAGCCGTCACGGACCCCTCCACCCTCGATGTAGTACGGCGCGCCCATCGACATCGAGTCGTGGTGGGCGGCGGCGTCACGGACGAACACGAGCCCCGAGTCGTAGGGGACATTGAGCCACTTGTGGCAGTCAGTGGTCCACGAGTCGGCGAGGGCCATCCCGGCGGTCAGGTGGCGACGCCCGCGCGTCAGCGCCGCCCACATGCCGAATGCGCCATCGACATGCAACCAGCCACCGTGATCGCGGACGAGCCCGGCGATCGCCTCGAGCGGATCGAACGCCCCTGTGTTCACGTTGCCGGCCTGAGCACACACGATGAGCGGACCGGCGATGGAGGCGAGGGCGCTCGCCAGCGCGTCCGGGCGCATCCGTCCCTGTCCGTCGGCCTCGACTCGAACCACTCGCTCCCGACCAAGCCCGAGCAGACCGAGCGCGGCCGGGACCGTCGCGTGAGCCTCGGCCCCGAGCCGGACCGTCGGCGCCGGGGCGCCCACCAGCCCGTGGGCCTCCACGTCCCACCCGGCATCGGCAAGGACGCGGTGGCGGGCCGCGCCAAGCGCCGCGAAGTTGGCCATGGTCGCCCCGGTCGTGAACCCGAACGAGGTGCCCGAAGGCAGCCCGAACAGATCCACCAGCCAGTCGCCCACGACCTCCTCGACCACCGCCGCGGCAGGCGACATCACGGCCATCGCCGCGTTCTGGTCCCAGGTGCTCGCAAGCCAGTCTGCGCCCAGGGCAGCGGGCAGCGAGCCGCCGATGACGAACCCGAAGTACCGAGGACCGGCCGTCGCGACCAGACCGGGATCCGCCGCTCGCGCCATCTCCTCGACGACGTCGGCAGGATCCGCGCCCGCAGCGGGCAGCGCACCGCCGAACGCCGCCCGGAGTGCGCCAAGGTCGACCGGCGCCGACACCGGCCGTTCCCCTACCCCAGCAAGGAACTCGGTCGCACGTGCGTGCGCGCGCTCGAGCGCGCGCTCGATCGAGGGCTGGGGCATGCGGTCGGTCCTCCTCCGGCGATACAGAGAGACGGGCATCGTACCGACCCCGTTCGAATGAGGAGCCCGGTGTACCATCGCCGGACCGTGATGTGACCCGTGGAGGAAGGCGCTATGCCCCGAATCGTCCGTGGTGCGCTCGTCCAGGCCAGCTGGACCGGCGACAAGGAATCGATGATCCAGAAGCACGAGGAACGTGCCCACGAAGCGGCCAGGCAGGGCGCGCAGGTCATCCTGTTCCAGGAGCTGTTCTACGGGCCGTACTTCTGCCAGGTCCAGGACGCGCAGTACTACAGCTACACCGAGCTCATCCCGGACGGGCCCACCACGAAGCGGATGCAGGATCTGGCCAGGCAGACCGGCATGGTCCTCGTCGCCCCGATGTACGAGGAGGACGCTCAGGCGTCCGGCATCTACTACAACACCGCGGCCGTCATCGATGCCGACGGGACGTATCTGGGCAAGTACCGCAAGACCCACATCCCGCACGTGAAGGGCTTCTGGGAGAAGTTCTACTTCCGGCCCGGGAACATGGGCTATCCGGTCTTCGAGACCGCCGTCGGCAAGGTCGGGGTGTACATCTGCTACGACCGCCACTTCCCAGAGGGCGCACGTGCGCTGGGGCTGAACGGTGCCGAGATCGTGTTCATCCCGAGCGCCACGTCACGCGGCCTGTCCGAGTACCTGTGGCGCATCGAGCAGCCCAGTCACGCGGTCGCCAACGGCTACTACGTCGGGACCATCAACCGGGTCGGAGTCGAATCCGAGTACGGCGAGGATGACTTCTACGGGCAGAGCTACTTCGTGGATCCGCGCGGGCAGTTCGTGGGCGACGTGGCCTCGGCGCACGACGAGGAGCTGGTGATACGCGATCTCGATCTCGACAAGATCGCCGAGGTGCGCAACACGTGGCAGTTCTTCCGTGATCGCCGTCCCGATGCCTACGCGGACCTGACCCGCCCGTAGGCGGCGCCACGCGGTCGCACTCCCCGTCCGCGGGCCTGGCGGGGCCCCGGGGAACCGGAGGACACGCATGCAGTTCGGCTTCACGCTCAAGCCCGATCACTCCATCGAGCGCACCCTTGCCCTGACCAGGTCCGCCGAGGCCGCCGGTTTCGAGTACGGCTGGCTGTTCGACAGCCACGTCCTGTGGCGAGATCCGTACCCGCTCCTCACGCTGATGGCCGGCGCAACGGATCGGATGCGCCTCGGGACCTGTGTGACGAACCCCGGAACACGTGAGCCGTCGGTCACGGCGTCCGCCCTCGCCACCATCGACGAGATATCGGGTGGCCGGATGGATCTCGGCATCGGGCGCGGCGACAGCGCACGCCGGGTGCTGGGCAAGCCGCCGATCACGATGACCGACACCGAGACCGCGATCCGGGTCATCCGCGCGCTCGTCGCCGGCGAACACATCGAGTACGAGGGCACCGACCTTCACTTCCCGTGGACGACGGGCTGGGAACTGCCGGTGTGGGTCGCGGGATACGGGCCGATGGCTTTGGCCATGACCGGACGGGTCGCGGACGGGGTGATCCTCCAGTTGGCCGACCCGGATCTGATCCGCTGGTTTGCTGGTCAGGTTCGTGAAGCGGCAGTGGCGGCTCATCGCGACCCCGCTTCGATCAAGGTACAGGCAGCAGCACCGGCGCATGTCGGTCCGCGCGAACTGGGTCGGGAACGCACGCGCTGGTTCCCGGCGCTGGTCTCCAACCATGTAGTCGATCTCGTCAACAAGTACCCGCGCGACCAACTCCCCGAGTCGCTCACCGGCTACATCACCGATCGGACGGGTTACGACTACCTCCACCACGCGGAGGTCGGTTCGACGAACGCAGGATTCGTCGGCGACGACGTCACCGATCGCTTCTGCATCCTCGGCGCGGCAGACGAGCACGTCGCCAAACTGCGCGAGTTGGCGGACGCCGGTGTCGACCAGTTCAACCTGTACCTGATGAACGGTGACGAGGAAGCACAGGTCGAGGCATACGGGCGGGAAGTGATCCCTGCCCTGCGCGCGTGAAACCTCGTGGCCGATCGCCGCAGCGCC
>CAYNGM010000213.1:0-4356 GCA_964396565.1 uncultured Anaerolineaceae bacterium
TGCTCCTGCCGATGACCCAGATGCGCAAGGGCGTCGCCGCCCAGATGACCCGGGCACTTGCAGTCCCACACGCCTACGTCCACATGGAGGTCGATGCGACCAACCTCGTTCGTCTCCGCGAACGCGCAAAGCGCGACTACCAGGCCCGCGAGGGCATCTCGCTCAGCTACGTTCCGTTCGTGATCAAGGCATCGGTTGAGGCCCTGCGTCGATTCCCGGCGTTCAACGCTCACTGGACCGACGGCGGAGTACTCGCCAAGCGCCGTATCCACATGGGCGTCGCGGTCGCGGTGGACGACGGCCTGCTCGTCCCGGTCGTGCGTGACGTGGACCAGATGAGCATCGCTGGCCTCAACCGTGCCATCGCCGACGTCGCGGCCCGAGCGCGGGCAGGCAAGCTCAAGCTGAGTGACTACGGTGGCAGCACCTTCACCATCGATAACACCGGCTGGTTCGGCTCCATCCTCACCATGCCGATCATCAACGTCCCTGAGGTCGCGATCCTGACCATGGAGGCGATCACCAAGCGTGCCGTCGTCCAGGAAACCCCCGACGGCGACGTCATCGCCATCCGTCCGGTCATGAACATGGTCCTGGCGATCGACCACCGAGCGAACGACGGCGCCCAGGCCGCGGCCTTCCTGCGAGTCGTGAAGTCCTGGCTCGAAGGCGTCGGACCCGAGACGCCGGTCTACTGAGGAAACCAGGGCAGCGATCCTATTCCGCGCCGGTCGGGATGCCCCCGACGGGGCCCCTGGGTCACTGGACTACCCGGTCGGGATCCCTGCCCGGTCGATATCCCAGTCCGGTCGGGATCCCAGTCCGCTCGGGATGCCCCCGACGGGGCCCCGGGGTCGGTGGACTACCCGGTCGGGATCCCAGTCCGGTCGATATTCCATTCCGGTCGATATTCCATTCCGGTCGATATCCCAGCCCGGTCGGGATTCCCACCCCACGGGCGTACGGACGAAGGAACGAAGACGGTCGGAGAATCGGATCCGGCGGATCGTGCTTCATTCCTCGATCGTCCCATCGGGCGGGACACCCGGCGAAGGAAGGACTCCGATGACGACCTCGACCGGATCGCCCGGCCGTTCCTTCGCTGGTAGGACCACCCGGTGGGAAGCGAGGTGACTCGGAAGCGAGGTTGACTGGGAACCGAGGTTGACTGGGAACCGAGGTTGACGAGGGTTGACTTTGGTTGACGAGGGTGCCCCTGACTCGATGAAGGGCTGGCCAGGTTGGATCGCGGAAGGCGCGGTCCACGACCCTGCGGGCGACCTCCCATGGCAGCGGCTATCCTCTCGAAATGCCACAACTCTCCCGTCGGATCCCTCTCGCCGAATTGCACTGCCATCTCGGTGGCGCCGTCACTCCTTCGATAATGTGGGGCATCGCCCACGCCCAGGGCATCAAGCTCCCGACCAAGGACTACTGGGAGTTCCGCGACATGATCACCGTGTCGCGCCGCTCACGCAGCTTCGATGGCTACCTCCAGCTCTTCCACTGGACGGAGCTCATCCAGAGCAGCCCGATCGCCGTCGAGCGCGCCGTGTACGAGGTTATCGGCGGGGCCTACCGCAAGAACAACGTCACGACCATGGAGCTGCGCTTCAACCCGATGAAGCGCAACCGCGGCGGCGAACAGGACCTCGACCACATCATCGCGGCCGCTGTCCGGGGCATGGACCGGGCGACCCTCGAATACCCGGTCAAGCCTGGGCTGATCTTCTGTCTTGACCGCGCCTTCCCCTACGAGCTCAACGAGATCATCGCGGAGAAGGCCATCTCATGGCGCGACCGAGGGGTCGTCGGCGTCGACATCGCCGGACCGGAATCAGCCACCTTCCGAGTGGCCGATTATCGTCGGCTGTTCCGGCGTGCCCGCCAGTTCGGCCTGGGCATCACTGTCCACACTGGCGAATCGGGGTCGGTCGACGAGGTCGCAAGGGTCGTCGAGCTGCTGGAGCCCGATCGGATCGGCCACGGCGTCAAGGCCGCCTACGACCCGCGGGCCATGGCGATGATCCGCGACCGGGGGATCGTCCTGGAGATCTGCCCTACGTCGAACCTGAACACGCGGGTCGTCTCGGGCTGGGATGAGCTGCGCTGGATCATCGACACGTTCAGACGGAACGATGTGCGTTTCACCATCAACACTGACGGGCCGGAGATGCTGAAGACGTACATCCGGGATGAACTCGCAACGCTCGGCCGGCTCGGGATCCTGACGGTCGGCGATCAGGAGCATGTCGCCGCGACGTCGCTCGCGGCATCATTCGTGCCCAACGTCTCTGACGTCCCTCCGCCGGTCGCGCAGCCCGCCGCCCGGGTCACCGTGGAGCGCGAAGAGGCGTAACGACACAGGTGCCCTGGCGTCTCTCCGCCAGGAGGTGCACCGTGGCGCCGCTCAGACTCGGTCGTCGGATCTCGGCGACCACCTTCTCTTTCGCATTGGCAGTTCTCGTCCTTGCGTGTTCCAGCCCGGCCCAGGATCGGTTCGATGCCGGCGTGAAGCTCGCCGACGAGGAGCGATGGGCCGAAGCGATCAATGCCTTCAGTGACGCGATCGCGTTCGACCCCGAGATGACCGACGCGTACCTGCACCGCGCGTTCGCGCTCTATCGGACCTACGAGACGGAGAAGGCGATCGCGGACCTCGATGTCGTCATCGAGCGGCGACCGGACGATCCGACGGCATTGAGCGAACGCGCCGCGGCGCGTGTCAGGATCGGCGACGCGGAAGGGGCGCTTGCCGACGCCGAGCGGGCGGTCGAGCTCAGCCCGGACGTCAGCGAGAACTGGGAGAGCCTGGGCATGGCTCGGCACATCGCCGACGACCAGCCCGGACAGCTCGAGGCGTATTCGCGGGCGATCGAGCTCGACCCGACCAACGGCTCGGCGCTGACCAACCGGGCGACGACCTATGACGAGATGGGCGAGTTCGAGAAGGCCATCGCGGACTACGCCGCTGCCCTCGAGCTCGACCCGGACGACGCCTTCGCGCTGCGTGAGCGCGGAGTCGCCTATTTGGGTCAGGGGAAGCTCGAGGAGGCCTTGGCCGATCTCGATCGGGCGATCCAGCTCGACCCGATCTATGCCCGGGCCTACAGCGCCCGATCCATCGTCCACCTGCAGATGGGCGATCCGGCGAGGGCGCTGGCCGACGCGGATGCCGCCATCGTCAGAGAGCCGACATTCGCCCAGGCGTACAACCAGCGTGGATTGGTCCATGTCGACCTTGACGATCTGGACGCGGCCATCGCCGACTACGGTCGGGCGCTGGAGCTTGATGCCAGCCTCGTCGAACCACACACGAACCGAGCGTTCGCCTACGTCAGACGTGGCGAGTCCACGAATTCGATGGCGGACATCAGGAGCGGGCTCGATGACGCGTCACGGGCCCTCGAGCTCCGACCCGGCGACGACCTCGCGCTGCTGTATCGCGGCATCGCCCATTTCGGCCTCGGGGAGATCGATCAGGCCATCGCCGACCTCACCGCCGCCCGTGCATCGACCGACGATCCGCAAGTGGCCGATGCCGTCGATCTGATCCTGGCTGAGATCGCACCGCGGTAGCGGCTCTTAGTCGCCTGTCCGATCCTCGACGCGGTAACTGCAGCAGCGGTCGCCCGAGGCGATGTGGGTCTCGCGCTCGACATCGGCGCCGAGCAACTCCCGGAAGAGGTCGAGCTCGGCCTGACAGGCTGCGGCGTGACCGGCGACGACACGATGGATCGCGCAATTCCGCTCGACGAGGCGAATGACGCCGTCGGCACCGATGATGGTCTCAGCGAGATAGCCCTGCTCGTCCTGGACCACGGCAAGTTCTCGGGCGCGGTCGGCCAGCGGGACCTCAGCGCCAAGGCGACCATTCAGGCGCTCGTGGAGTCGATCGCAGGTGATCCGCCGCCGCTCCTCGAAGACCTCGTCCACGAGCCGGTCGCCACCGACCGCCCGGATCGCCGCGAGGAGGCTGCTGGCGAGGCCGTCGTAGTTGGTCGGGAAGAGGTCCTGCGCCGCGTCTGTGACGTCGTAGACGTGACGCGGTCGGCCCACGCCGTGGCGCACGGCCTGACGAGTCACGAGCCCGGCCGCCTCCAGGGCGTGGAGCTGCTGGAGGACACCAGTCCGGCTGACTCCAAGGCCTGCTGCGACCGCGTCGGGCGAGCTCGGGCCGTCGTGGCGGAGCCGCATCAGGATCGCGCGTCGAAGACCGGACGTCCCGGATGCGTCGTGCGGCTGTCCGTTCGTCGCCGTGGGCTGAGCGGCGTTGGGCTCGATCATGGCCCGGGAAGGCTAGCACCCGCCCGCCGGACGCGCTCGCGGGTGCCACTGCTCCGTGAATGTGGCACC
>CAYNGM010000214.1:0-2834 GCA_964396565.1 uncultured Anaerolineaceae bacterium
CAGATGATCACGACGATGACCGACGCCCAGGCAGCCGCTGCCATCCGCGCTCACCACGACGAATTGGCCGCCGGGCTACGCCAGCGCGTGAGCGCGGTGAGTGCTGCGGTCCGTGATGGGGGATCGGTCGGCGCCGCGGCCGCAGTCGGTGCCGCAGCCGCCGATGCGCTGGCATACCTGGACACCGAGATCATCCCGCACGCCCGAGCCGAGGAGGATGCGCTCTATCCCGCCGGCGACACCGGCACATCGGCCCTGCTCGTCCGGTCCATGCGCGATGAGCACGTGAACCTCGTCGCCCATGTCGAGGCGCTGCGCGAAGCCTCGGAGCCGGTCGCGATCGCCTGCGCCGCGGCGGCCATCGGGGCGCTGTTCGAGTCACATCTCCACAAGGAGAACGAGCTGCTCGTCCCGGTCCTGGTCGAGGACCCGGCGGTATCGCTTGGGACGCTGCTCGCCGGGATGCACGAGCTCCTGGGCTGAAGGCGACTCCAGCGATGCCCGGTCGGACCGTTGACACCCTTGCCGACGCGCTGGTGATCGCCCTGCGTCGGCTGGGTCAGGCCGGTCAGCCGGTAGTGGCCAGCGAGCTGGCTGCCCGCACCTACGTCAACCTGCGGCATGACGAGCCGCGGATCGCCGACCGCCTCAACGGCGTCATGCACCACCTCGCGCGGCTCGTGGCTGCCGCGCAGCGCTCAGAAGGGAGCCAAACAATGGCCGAAGACCGCGATCTCGATGTCCGCACCGAGCCGCCCGTTCGCCGCCACACGATCATCTTCGACGCGTTCGACGCCCTGGCCGTGGACGAGGCCTTCGTGCTGGTCAACGACCATGATCCCAAGCCCCTCTACTACCAGCTTGCGGCTGAGCAGAGCGGGACGTTCAGCTGGGACTATCTCGAGCAGGGCCCGGCGGTCTGGCGGGTGCGCATCGGTCGCACGGCTCCCGCGAAGGCAGCCGCCGTCGCCGACGGCGCGGCAGGCTGACGGAAGGGTCCGTGGCGATGACCGTCCGGACCAAGCGCATCTACGAGGACCCGCTCGCGACGGACGGCTATCGGGTGCTCGTGGACCGGCTGTGGCCGCGCGGCATGAGCAAGGCTCGTGCCGCGGTGGACCTGTGGTTCCGGGACCTCGCACCATCGACCGAGCTTCGCAAGTGGTACGGGCATGACGTCGCACGCTGGCCCGAGTTTCGCGAGCGCTACCGAGCGGAGCTCGGGGCGCATCGCGAGTCGCTCGACCACGCCCTAGAGCTGGAACGACAGCACGGGACCGTGACCCTGCTGTTCGCAGCCCGTGACGAGGTCCACAACGAGGCGGAGGTCCTGGCCGAGCTGCTTGGGGGCGAACTCGCCGATCTCCCCGGCTGAGCTCGCCGATCTCCTCGGCTGAACTCGCCGATCTGCCGGCCTGAGCGACCCCGCGTCGCGGCTACGGGCAGGACTACGGGCGCTCGTCCTGTGTCGGGTCGAGCCGGACCGTCAGGAGCATCCGGCTTGCCGTCTCGGCATGGACGTCGTGACGGATCCCGGGCCGGAGCACGAGCAGTGAGCCGGCCGCCATCCGATGGGTCCCGGACGGCGTGGTCATGGTGAGCTCGCCGTCCAGCACGTGCACCGTCACGTATCCAACCGCGGCGTGATCGCGGAGCCAGCCGTCCGCCTCGAAGTCGAACAGCACGATGGACACCCCGCCGCCGCGGAACAGGGTGATCTGGCGATGACCGCGGAACTCGCCATCCGGCTCTGCGCGCAGACGCCGTGCCTCGGCATCAAGATCGAACAGGTGCTCGCTTCCGGCGAAGCGCTCCTCGGGTGGGGTTCGACGATGGTCTGGCGACCCCTGGTCCGGTCGCTGGTCCTGCGTATCCATGGCGCCAGCGTAGCGCAGGGTCGCCGGGGATGCTCCGACTCGGTTCACGACTCACCGGCAGTTCACGACCCACCGACCGCGCGGCCGGGTACCCTTGGTGGCCATGGATCTCCCAGCCACGGGCCCCGGCGTCGGTACCGCGCCGTCGCCCACGTCTTCCGCGTCGCTCCCGCCGCGTCCGTTCCACCTGCTGGCCAAGCCGACCGGGGCGACCTGCAACCTTGATTGCGAGTACTGCTTCTTCCTGTCCAAGGAGATGCTCTATCCGGGCAGCCGCTTCCGGATGGCCGATGACCTGCTCGAGACATACATCAGGCAGCTGATCGAGGCCCACGCCGGCATGCCGGCGGTCAATGTGGCCTGGCAGGGTGGCGAACCGACGATGATGGGCGTCGACTTCTTCCGTCGCGCCCATGCGTACGTCGACCGCTACCGGACGCCCGGCATGGAGGTCGCCTACTCCATCCAGACCAACGGCACGTTGATCGACGATGAGCTGGCGGCCCTGTTCAGGGAGCACGACTACCTGGTCGGGATCAGCATCGATGGTCCGCCCGACATGCATGATGCATATCGCGTGGATCGGGGCGGCAAGCCGACCTCGGAGCGTGTCCTGCGCGGTCTGGCGACGCTCAGGCGCCACGGGGTGGAGTTCAACACCCTCACCACCCTGCACCGGGCGAACGCCGATCATCCGCTCGAGGTCTATCGCTACCTGCGCGACGAACTCGGGTCCCGCTTCATCCAGTTCATCCCGATAATCGAGCGGCTGCCGGCGCCGCGGATAGACGTGCCCCTCGAGGACATCGGTCTCGCTCCGGGCCTGGCGCGGGAAGCGCCGTGGCGTTCGTGGCGCGACCGTCCGCTCTATCGACAGGCGGGCGACCTGGTGACCGACCGGTCGATTACCCCCGACCAGTACGGCCGGTTCCTGATCGACGTCTTCGAGGAGTGGGT
>CAYNGM010000214.1:2934-4321 GCA_964396565.1 uncultured Anaerolineaceae bacterium
TTCGGGCTGGCAAAGCTCGAGACGTTGCCGCAGTACTGCCGCGACTGTGACGTCCGCTTCGCCTGTCACGGAGCATGCCCGAAGGATCGCTTCATCCGGACCCCGGACGGCGAACCCGGGCTCAACTACCTGTGTGCCGGGTACAAGGCGTTCTTCCATCACGTGGATGGGCCGATGCGGGCGATGTCGACGCTGCTCCGCGAGGGTCGCGCCCCAGCCGAGCTGATGGAGGTCTATCGAAGGGGTGACGAGGAGTTGAGGGTGGCTGTCGCGAGGGCCGGCAGGAACGATCCATGTCCGTGCGGCAGCGGACGCAAGACCAAGACATGCCATGGCCGCCCTGCTGACATGGGAACTCGAGCCGTTTCACCCGGTTCGGGCGATGCCACCTCGACGGGCGCTCGGCGCAATACTGACTGAGCAACTTGTACGGTCGGCCGTCGGCGGCTGACGGCGTAGGAGGAATCGATGACGGCAGACAACATCCAGCGAGCCATCCTGCCCATCCCCGACCGTCCGCACGTGGGTCTCACGACCTACGACGCCAAGGACCCCGCGACTTCCTACCCGCCGATCACGCCATTGCAGCCACCGAAGGGCGCTCCGAACGTGCTCATCGTCCTGCTCGATGACGTCGGTTTCGGGGCATCCAGCGCGTTTGGCGGACCATGCGCGACACCGACCGCCGAGCGACTGGCGGCCGGCGGCATCAAGTACAACCGGTTTCACACGACTGCCCTGTGTGCGCCGACACGACAGGCCCTGCTGACCGGCCGAAACCACCACTCGGTGGGCATGGGCAGCATCACCGAAACGGCCACGTCGGCTCCCGGCAACAACGCCATCCGGCCCAACACCAAGGCTCCGCTGGCGCTGACCCTGAAGCTCAACGGCTACTCCACCGCCCAGTTCGGGAAGTGCCACGAGGTCCCGCCGTGGCAGACCTCACCGCTCGGACCGTTCGACGCCTGGCCGTCAGGGGGCGGTGGCTTCGAGTACTTCTACGGGTTCATCGGCGGCGAGAACAACCAGTGGGACCCGGCGCTGTACGAGGGCACCACACCGGTCGAGCCGTCACGTACCCCTGAGGAGGGCTACCACCTGACCGAGGACCTGGCCGATCACGCGATCGACTGGATCCGGACGCAGAAGGCGCTCATGCCCGACAAGCCTTTCTTCGCCTACTTCGCGCCCGGCGCCACCCACGCGCCTCACCATGTCCCGAAGGAGTGGGCAGACAAGTACAAGGGGGCGTTCGCTCACGGCTGGGATCGCCAGCGCGACATCACCCTGGCCCGTCAGAAGGAGCTCGGCGTCGTACCGGCGGATACCGTCGCCACCGTGCGACATCCCGAGATCACCGCGTGGGACGACATGCCGGCCGAGC
>CAYNGM010000215.1:0-4319 GCA_964396565.1 uncultured Anaerolineaceae bacterium
TGCTGTGTGCGCTCGCCTTCGGGTCGTTCGGAGCCGTCGTCCTGCTGCGGCGACGAACGGCGGCGACGAGTGGGTTCCTGGGGTTCACCGCCGCCTGTGCGCTGGCTCTCGGGGTGCTCGCGTGGCTGAGTGATGGTGGGTTGCCGGATACGCTCGGCGGGTCGCCGGTGATGGTCGATCCGGCATGGGACGCGCCGCGTAGGACCGCTCTGCTGGCGTTCGTCGTGCTGGTCGGCCTCGCCATCGTGGTGCGCCGGTTCCGACCCGGGCTCGGTCGGGGTCTTGATCTCGCGGCCGTCGGTGCGGCTTGTCTGACCCTGCTCCTTGGCGCCCTGTCGTGGGGCGGCGAGACGCCGCTCGGGATCGCCGGCCTGCTTGTCCAGTTGGCGGTGCTGGCTGCGGCGACCGGTGGGGTGTTCGCGGCGATGATCCTCGGCCACTGGTATCTGGTCACGCCGAAGCTCCCGGAGTCCCCGTTGGTCCTGCTGTCGCGTGTCCTGGTCGCGGTCATCACCGCCCAGGTCGTGCTCTTCGCGGTCTGGGTCGCGACCGCAGCCGGGCCGGCCGGCGGCGCTCCATTCAGCGCCCTGACCGGGGAATGGGCGCTGTTCGTCTGGCTGCGCCTGATCATCGGGCTCATCTTCCCGTTGCTCGTTTCGATCGGTGCACTCAAGACCGCGGTCACGCGCTCGATGGAGTCGGCGACAGGGCTCCAGTACATCAATGTCGGCACGATCGCCGCCGGGACCATCCTGGCGGCCGGCCTGTATTTCGGAGCGGGGTTGCTGGTATGACTGACGAAGCGGATTGGATCCCCGGGGCCATCGACAACGCCTGGATCGAGGCGATCTCCCCGCCTCTCTCGCCGGTGGCCGCGGCGATCCAGGCGGCGGCGGATCCGCACGGTATCCCCATCGTGGATCGCGCCGTCGGCAGGATGCTGAACGTGCTCGCGGTCGGTCGGAGTCGGATCGTCGAGATCGGGACGGCATATGGCTACTCCACGCTGTGGATGGCGCTTGCCCAGGGGCCGGACGGCACGATCGTGACCGTGGATCCGGATCGGGGGCGGACTGATCTCGCCCGGCGCTGGTGGCACGAGGCCGGGGTCGCTGACGCACGGATCGTCCAGGTCTCCGCTGCGGCGCTCGATGCCTTCGCGGCCGGCGAGGCCGCCCTTGCCGGACCGTTCGATCTGGCGTTCATCGACGCGGTGAAGGTCGAATACGACGCCTATCTTGATGCGCTCATCGACGGCCACAGGCTCGCGCCGGGGGCCCTCGTGGTCGCCGACAACGTACTGTGGGGCGGAGCCGTTTCGGGCGCCCGTCCATCAGAGCGGAGCGATGCCGCCACCAGGGCGCTTCGGTCGTTCTGCGAGCGTGTGCTTGCGGACCGTCGCTTCAGCGCCACCATCCTCCCGATCGGCGACGGCCTGCTCGTGGCCGCGTGGCGCGGTGCGTCCGCTGATACGGGCACTGGGGCGCCCTAGGTGCTGGTTCGCATCCGACTGTTCGCCATGCATCGTGAGTTGGCCGGCACGCGCGCCGTCGAGATCGACCTCCCGGACGGTGCCGTGGTCGCCGACGCCTGGGATGAGCTGGTCGCCCGGTTTCCGGCCCTTGCTCCCGGCGCCGGTTCCGTACGCTACGCGCGGAACGGCGTCTACGCGGACGACGCGACACCGCTGTCCGAAGGTGACGAGGTTGCGATGATCCCGCCGGTCTCGGGTGGAGCGGACGTGGCCGTCGGCGCCACGGATGCGACGAGACGGATCATCGAGCTGCGCGAGGGCCCGTTCGATGCCGGGATCCTGGCCGAGCTCACAGAGCGTATCGCCACGCCGGGAGACGGCGCGGTGGTCGGCTTCCTGGGGCGGACGAGAGAGACGCCCGGGACCCCCGCGCCCGGCGAGGAAGCAGAAGCCGCCCGACACGCCGGCCGGTCTGTCGAAGCGCTCGACTACGAGGCGTTCGACGCGATGGCCGTCGCCGTCCTGGAGGAGATCGCCGACGAGATCGCGGCGCGCTTCGATGTGCATCGTCTCGGCATCGTCCACCGCACTGGGACCGTGCCTCTCGGTGACGCGTCGATCGCGGTCGTCGCCGTGGCGGCTCACCGCGAAGCGGCGTTCGATGCCGCCCGCTATGCGATCGATGAGACCAAGGCACGTGCCCCCATCTGGAAGGCGGAGCGGTTCGCGGATGGGCATGTCTGGATAGGCCACCCCGCGCGGACCGGGCCAGGATGAAGCGGGGGCGCCAGTGGCTTCCCGTGGCTGGACCCTGCGGTGGCGGGTCTGTGCGGATGCCCGGCTCGGGCCGACGCTGGCCGGTTACCCTTCGGGTCATGATCGGGGGCAGGTTCCACGACCCGCTTCGGGTGGCGCCGGTTCGGGCGGCGCCGGTTCGGGCGGCGCCGGCGGTGCAGTCGCCATGACCGCGTCGCGCTCGAAGTACGGTGATCTCGATCGGCTGCGTGGACGGGCTGAGACTTTGGCGGGAGCGTGGGGTGCCCGGGCCCGGACGTCCACCACCGTCGGGCAGGAGCGGGCGATCCTGCGTCTGTTCGGCGTTCACGGACTCGATCGGGCTGGTCGTCCGCTGGCGGGCGCCGCCGTCGATCGCTGGCTGGCCGGAGCGCACGACGGGCTCGGAGGCGGGATCGCCCTGCCGTTCGCGATGGCGCTCCTCGAGTACGATCTCGAACCCCAGCAACTGGCGCTCGATGTGTCGAGTGGAGCAGTCGATCTGGCGCTCGAGGCGGAGCTCCTGCGTGAGGCCGATCGCCGGGCTCTTGCCGAGACCGAGGCGCGACGGCTGGTGGCCGCGGCCCTGGAACGCATCGACACGGACCGGACGGCCCGTCGTGAGTTGCAGGACCTGCTCGGTGAGCCGCGCAGGCCGTGGCTCGGGACGACCCTTGCCGAGCCGGATCTCGACGGCGCGCTCGATGAACTCGTCGCCCTGGCGGAGGCCGGATTCGACCTGCTGCGAGTCGAGGTCCCGATGGGTCGCGAACTGGCCGATCGACTCCAGGACGCCGGTCTCGAGGCACCTTCCTGGCAGCCACGTGACCGCGCCGGACGAGCGACGACAGCCGAGGGCGACATGGACGCGGCAGACCCTGCCCCAGCGGGCAGCCAGCGTGCCCTCGCCCGACTTCGGCGAGTCGCCGACGGCGTGGCGGCCGAGCGGCGCGGATATGTACGTCTGGCCACCGCGATCCCCCCGCTGGGCGTCCCCGAGGGCGCCGTGGTGGCGGCCTTCGAGCGGGTCGATCTCGTCGAGGCGGACCCGATGGCGGAGATCGTCGCGGGCGGGGTCGATCCGGATCGCTCCCTGGCCGACCACGCCTTCGCGCGACGTCTGCACCGCCGCGCCGACACGCTCGTCTCGATCGGTCCCGGACCGCTCGTCGTCGCCCCGGATCTCGCCTCGGGTGTCCCGGCCGATGCCGCGACAAGGAGCGGTCGTGCGCTCGCCCTGCAACTGGTAGGGGTCGAACTCGCCCGCGCAGATGGGATCGCACCAGATCGGCTGGTAGTAGGCGCGTATCCGGCGTGGCTCGCCGAGGAGTCTGCGGCGACGGCACGCATCCTGGCCGAGGTCGCCGTCCGCCGCGCGCTCTTCCCGGGCTTCCTGATCAGGTTCGACGAGCCGGGCGGTCCTGGCGTCGAGAGCCCGGCTGCCGTTGCCTGGCCGTTCGTCGCCGCCGCCGCGCTGGGCTGGACCGGCGAGGACGCGGTCGTGATGCGTCGCGCACACCACGATGGACGTCGGGTCGGGGGCGAGTCCAGGGCGGCGGTGGCGATCGCTGCGGACATCCTCGCGGTGGCCCCGATGAGTCCGTTGACCGGCGCGGCCCTGGAGCACGCGCAAGCCATCGTCCGAGCCGCCCAGGTGACCCTGGATCGTCTCGCCGATCTTGGCTGGCGTGCGGTCGTGGGCGATGCCCCACGGACCGTGGATCGCGGACGACCTGCGCCGCGTGCCCTCGGCGGTGACGCTGTCGCTGAGCGAACGGAGACCTTCGATCCGTTGGCCGCCTTCGAACGCTAGGTTCGTCGGGGCGGCCGGACGACGCTGGGATCAGCCGCCCGACACGGCCGGGATCACATGGACGACGTCGTCTCCCGCCACCACCGTATCGAGCTCCGCGGCGCGTCCAGCGACGAACACGTTGATGTGCGGCCGAAGTGATGGTCCCTCCTGGATCAGTCGGTCGCGCAGCCCCGGGATGCGCGCGTCAAGTTCGGTCAGGACGCCGAGGACGTCGCCGGCCGTGACCGACTGTCGACGTTCGACACCCGGAAACAG
>CAYNGM010000216.1:0-4254 GCA_964396565.1 uncultured Anaerolineaceae bacterium
TCCGCGGCAAGCTCGACTGTCAGGTCCACCGGGAAGCCATAGGTGTCGTGGAGGCGAAAAGCGATCTCGCCCTGGAGCCGCGGAGCATCGGGCGGGAGGTCCTCCTCGCGACGGCCGATGACACGCTCCTCGGTCGAGATCGGCGCGAGCGCCTCCTCCAACTGCGCCGTCCCCGCATCAAGTGTCCGCGCGAACTGCGCCTCCTCTCGGACGATCGCCGCGAGGATCTCGTCGCGCCGCTCGGCGAGGTGCGGATAGGCACCGGCCATGGTGTCGATCACTACGGCCGCAGTCTCGGCCATGAACGGCTCGCGCCGACCGAGCAGCCGGCCATGACGCACGGCTCGGCGCAGGATGCGGCGCAGGACATAGCCCCTCCCCTCATTGCCGGGAAGGACGTCGTCACCGACGAGGAACGTGACGGCCCGCGAATGATCGGCGATGACCTGGTAACTGAACCGTTCCTGCTCGAAGCTCTCCGGGTCATGTCCCAGGAGCTCGCGCATCCGATGGTGGATCGGCGTGAACAGGTCCGTGTCGTAGTTGGTGGGGACCTGCTGGATCACGCTCGCCAGACGCTCCAGACCCATGCCCGTGTCCACACCTGGTGCCGGGAGCGGCGTGAGCGTCCGGTCCGGATGCAGCTCGAACTCCATGAACACGAGGTTCCAGATCTCGAGCCAGCGCGGGCAATGCTCGCTGTGGTCGGGGACACACTCCGGGCCTTCGCTGAGGTGGGCTCCGCGATCGAAATGGATCTCCGAGCACGGTCCGCACGGACCGATGTCGGCCATCCGCCACCAGTTCTTCTCGTCCCCGCCCGGGAAGTCGCCCCAGCGGACGAGGCGCTCCGGAGGCAGACCGATCTCGTCACGCCAGACCCCGAACGCCGTATCGTCGGTGGTGTAGGTGGTCGCGGCCAAGCGCTCCGCCGGGATGCCCAGGTCACGCGTCAGGAAGTCCCACGCCCATTGGATCGCTTCACGCTTGAAGTAGTCACCGAAGCTCCAGTTGCCGAGCATCTCGAACAGCGTGTGGTGGCGCGGTGTCCGCCCGACCTCCTCGAAGTCGTTGTGCTTGCCGGCGACGCGCAGACAGCGCTGGTAGTCCACGGCACGGCTGTAGCTGCGCTTCTCGGCCCCGGTCAGGACGTCCTTGAACTGGACCATCCCGCTGTTCGTGAAGAGCAGCGTCTGGTCGCCAGCCGGTACGAGGCTCGCGCTCGGGACGATCTCGTGCCCGCGTTCCGCGAAGAACTCGAGGAAGCGCTGGCGGATCTCGACCGCGGGCAGATAGGTGATCCGGGGATCGTGGCTGGTGGGGGGTGTCGACATCGGTCGCAATGGTATCCGAGCGTGCCCCGTGGGCGGACCGTCAGGTCCGGGGTTCGATCGGGTGCGGGTCGCGCGTGCGCAAGGCGCGGTCGTCGCTTGGTTCGCGGGGTGGTCGTCACGGGGTTCGCTCACCCGGCGGGTGAACGGACCGCCCATCGACCCAGAAGTCGCTTCGACGGGGCCGTAGTGCGCTCTCGTTCGTTAGACCACTCGTGGGGCGAGCGGAAGACCGACGGACACGCGCATCAGCGCCCTGCGCTATCGAGCCGAGGTCGCTCGACGGTCCGTTCGCTCACCGTGAGATCCGTTGACGACACCGTGAGCCGCGAACTGACGATCCTACGAGGCACCGCACAAGGAGACCGCACAATGAGACCGCACGCCGCGGGCGGTCAGCGCCGGAACCTGGCCCAGATGCGGGAACCCGCGATGACGGCCCCGAGCAGTGCCCCGATGGTCAGCCCACGGAGGAACGTGGCGGTCGTGCGGTCATCGGTGCGCGGTGGGCTCATCGCGGACTCATCGCGGACTCATCGCGGACACATCGCGGACACAACACCCCACGAGTCTAGACCCCTGACCGCGGCGGGGTCGTGGGCCCGAGGACCGCCACCACCGAAACGAGCCCGATGCCCGCCCAGGCGAGAAGTGAGGCACCGATCAGGTTGTAGTCGCCGATCGTCAGCACATCGACGCCGAGGCGACCCATGATCGCGTCGCCAGCCCATGCCCCGAGGATGGCCGCCGCGACGAGCGCGGGCAGTCGACCGCCGGCCGAACCGCGCAGGAATACGTAGAGCGACGCGTGGAACGACCCGACGAGCACCGACAGGATCAGCGATGGCTCGAGGTTCACGCCGAAGTCGTGACGGCGACCGGCGGCTCGGCCGGCCGCTCGCCCGTCCTTGCGGCACCGCCCGTCCTTGCGGCACCGGTCGGCCGCTCGATGCGACCTCCGCCCAGGACCTCCTCCCCGTCGTAGATGACTGCGGCCTGGCCGGGTGCCGCCGCCCAGACCGGGACGTCGGTCGTGACGGACCAGCGCCGATCACCGAGCGGTGCAACCACCGACGGCACGAGGGCTGCCCGATGGCGGATGCGTACACTCGCGGGGAACGGCCCGGTTGGTGCGCCCGCCACGAATGACGCGCCTTCGATCGTGAAAGCCCGTGTCTCGAGGTCCTCACGCCTCCCAAGCTGGATCGTGTTCGTAAGCGGGTCGATGCGCGAGACGTAGCGCGGCTCCCCGAGCGCCACCCCGAGGCCCTGCCGCTGACCGACCGTGTATGCGGCCGCACCACCGTGCTCGCCGACCCGCGTCCCGTCCACGTCAAGCAATGGCCCCGCCGACGGCGCCCAGCCGGCTCGCGCCCGAAGCGCGTCCCGGTAGTCCCCACCCGGCACGAAGCAGATCTCCTGGCTCTCCGGCTTGTCGGCGGTCGCGAGCCCGAGCGAGCGGGCCACGTCGCGGACCTCGGGCTTGGTGAGCTCCCCGAGCGGGAACCGGGCGTGCTCCAGCTGGTCGGCGCGCAGACCGTACAGGAAGTAGGTCTGGTCCTTGTCCTCGTCACGCGCCCGCAGCAGTCGCACGCGCCCGTCCGCGTCGACGACCCGTCGGGCATAATGCCCCGTCGCGACCGCCTCGCACTGGTACAGGTGGCGCGCCCGCCCGAGCAGCGCCCCGAACTTCACGTACGTGTTGCAGTCGATGCAGGGCGACGGCGTTTCGCCGCCCATATACGCATCGAGGAACGGCTGCAGCACCCCGGCATCGAACTCGCGCTCGAGATTCATGACGTAGAAGGGGATCCCGAGCTGACCCGCGACCCGTCGGGCGTCGTCCGCTGCATCGAGCGAACAACACGACTTCTTGAACTCGGAATAGGAGTCTGCGACGTCGTGCAGACGCATCCATACGCCCACGACTTCGTGGCCCTGACCGTGGAGCAGCGCCGCCGCGACCGACGAGTCCACCCCGCCCGACATCGCGACGAGGATGCGGCTCATGCCGGGGTCCCGGCCGGACTGGACTCGCCCACCCTGCTGGCACGGCGATCGGATGCGATCGCGTCGGCTCCGGCCCTCATCGTGGCCAGTACCCGTGCCACGACGACTGCCGCGGCCTCCACGTCGGCCTCCGTCGTGGTTCGTCCGAGGGACAGCCGCAGTGCTCCCCGGGCCTCGTCCTCCGGGTAGCCCATCGCTGATAGCACGTGCGAGACCTCAGTCGAGCCCGTCGTGCACGCTGATCCGGTGGACGCAGCCACGCCATCGAGATCGAGCGCGAGCGTAGTCGCGGCTCCGTCCGTGTCGCGCGCGACGATCGACAGCAGGCCAGGCAGTCGATCGATCGGATGCCCGGTCAGCTCTGTGCCCGGCGTCGCCAGGACACCCGCCGCCAGGCGATCTCGCAGCGCGCGCACGTCAGGCACCACGGTCGAACGCTCCGCCGTCGTCAACTCGTAGGCCGTCGCCATCCCGACGGCCAGGGCGACCGACTCGGTGCCGGCGCGTCGGTGCCGCTCCTGTGAGCCGCCGTGCTGCTGGGCCAGGAGGTGCGTCCCGGCCCGGACATACAGCGCACCGACACCCTTCGGGCCCTCGAACTTGTGCGCCGCAAGGCTGACCAGGTCCGCACCAAGTGACCGCAGGTCAAGCTCGAGCCATGGCGCGGCCTGTACCGCGTCGACGTGGAGCAGCACGCCCTTGCGGGTGCGAACGCGTTCGGCTATCGCCTCGACGGGCTGGATCGTCCCGACCTCGTTGTTGGCGAGCATGATCGTCACGAGGATGGTCCTGTCGGAGATCGCCGCCTCGACCTCATCGGGATCGACACGTCCATAGCGGTCCACCGGGACTTCCACGACCTCGAAACCGAACTTCTCGAGATAGCGGAGGGTGTGTCCGACGGCGTGATGTT
>CAYNGM010000217.1:0-724 GCA_964396565.1 uncultured Anaerolineaceae bacterium
ACGGTAGTCGCCGTCGACTACGCATCGCTGTGCGGATCGAGCGTTGCCGCTGAGGCGGCCCTGTTCCTGGTCGACGATCGCGGCCAGTTCCTGGCCAACCGGGATGCCGGGCAGTTCGACGGCTATCCGGACCCGGGGGCGACACTCGGTGAGGCCATCCTGGCGGAGACCAGCAGACCCGCCGCGGGTCAGGTGCTTGTGACCCACCTGGGTGTCGGACTGGCCGATGTCGTGTTCGCCCGGGCGATCGTCGAACGGGCGCTCGACATGGGGCTTGGGGTGCCGCTGGAACGCTGAGCGCGGGGCCCCCTCGACCGGGCAAACTAGCCGCGGTCCGGTCGGAGCGGCGAACGTCGAGTGGAGGTCGCGATACCCGTGCGCGTCATCAGGATCGCCCTCGTCGGGCTGCTCGTCGTGGTCCTTGTCGGGGTGGCGCTCGGTATCGGTGCGTTGGCCTGGGTGACCGGCCGCGCCCTCCCCCAGACGACCGGGAACCTCAAGGTGCCGGGCCTTCACGGCCCCGTGACGGTGGCTCGCGACATCAACGGCATCGCCGACATCAGCGCCGACGACCCGCATGACCTGTTCATGGCCCAGGGCTATGTCCACGCCGGTGAGCGGATGTGGCAGATGGAGGTCTGGCGCCACATCTCGTCGGGACGACTCGCCGAGCTGTTCGGGGTGGGCTCGGTCGATACCGACACGTTCGTGCGCACCCTCGGTT
>CAYNGM010000217.1:734-4246 GCA_964396565.1 uncultured Anaerolineaceae bacterium
GACACACGGGCCATCCTTGATGCCTATTCCGAGGGAGTGAACACGTGGCTCGACGCCAACCGGGGGCGCCTCGGGCTGGCGTTCGTGATCGCCGGCGACGACCCGGAGCCGTGGACCCCGCTCGACACGCTTGCGTGGGGCAAGGTCCAGGCGTGGAACCTCGGCGGGAACATGGACAGCGAGATCTTCCGCTACCTGGCCGACGCGAGGTTTGGTGACCCTGCCCGGACCGATGAGCTGTTCATGCCTCGCGAAGATGGCCCGGTGATCGTTCCCACCGATGCTGGCGCGGATGCGGATGCCGGCGACTCGAGCGTGACAGGCGCCAGGACGCATCCGAGCCTCGACGACGCTGCCGTCACCGGCTGGCTGGCCGTGGCAGCCCTCGGGGCGAAGACGACGAGGCTGGCCGGCCTCGACATGGGCGACGGGGCACTCGCCTCCGATGGCGGGATCGGCTCGAACTCGTGGGTCGTCGCACCGGAGCTGTCGGTGAGCGGCCATGCCCTGCTCGCCAACGATCCCCACCTGGGCATCTCGATGCCGTCGATCTGGTACATCAATGGCCTTCATTGCCGAACGGTGGACGCGGCCTGCCCGTGGGACGTGGCAGGGGTCAGCTTTCCCGGTGTCCCGGGCGTGGTCCTTGGCCACAACGCCCGCATCGCCTGGGGTGCCACCAACGCCGACCCCGATGTCCAGGACCTGGTCATCGAGACGCTGGATCCCTACGATCCGTCACGGGTCATCGGACCCGATGGCACGCCTGTGCCGGTCACGACCCGCACCGAGACGATCCTGGTCAAGGGTGGCGATCCGGTGACCGTGACCGTCCGGGAGACGAGCCATGGCCCGATCCTCAACGACGTCGACGCGCGACTCAAGGGCGCACCGTTGATGGCCCTTCGCTGGACGGCCATCGACCGCCAGGCCGCTCCTGACCGCACGGTCGAGGCACTGCTCGGGGTGAACCTCGCGACGGATTGGCAGGGCTTCCGCGAGAGCCTGTCCATGTACGGAGCCCCATCCCAGAACTTCGTGTATGCCGACGTGGACGGGCATGTCGGGTACCAGTTGCCGGGCTATGTCCCGATCCGCTCGAACCCGGCTGATCGCGGCGATCGACCGGTCAACGGGAGCGACGGGACCGGCGAGTGGACGGGTCGCATCCCGTACGCCGAACTCCCCGCACGCACGGACCCCAGTGATGGGTGGATCGTCACCGCCAACAACGCGATCGTCGATGCCGGCTATCCCGCCTTCCTGGCCCAGGAGTGGGATCCAGGCTACCGAGCGGAGCGGATCATCGACCTCCTCAACCACTACGCCGAGGACGGCGTGACCGTGCCGGACATGGGCCTCATCCAGTCCGACTCAGCGCCACTGCGGGCACGTGACATCATCCCGGCGCTAGAGGACATCGCTCCCACGACCGACGATGGTCGCCTCATCGCCGATCGGATCGCCGACTGGGATGGGCAGTGCGATGTCGACAGTCTCGGCTGCGCCGCCTACCTC
Source organism: uncultured Anaerolineaceae bacterium (assembly GCA_964396565.1). Taxonomy (GTDB): domain Bacteria; phylum Chloroflexota; class Limnocylindria; order Limnocylindrales; family CSP1-4; genus SPCO01. The sequence continues at coordinate 2,253 of CAYNGM010000217.1, forward strand.
GCCTGGGAGTACCACGTCGAGCGGGCGGTCTTCGACGACGACCTCGGCACTGACCTTGCCCGCGAGTACGTGGGCAGCCCCTTCTCGTGGGTGACCCTTACCCGCCTGCTCGGCGAACCGAGATCGCGATGGTGGGATGACGTCTCGACGCGCGCGACGGAGACAGCACCAGATGTCATCGCCGGGGCGATGGACGCCGCCGGCGCGGACCTGCGTGCCGCGTACGGCGACCCGGATCGCTGGTCATGGGGTCGCCTGCACACGGCCACGTTCGAGGAGGCGACCATCGGCGCGAACAGTGGGATCGGGCCGCTCGAGTGGTACTTCAACGACGGCCCGTTCGATGTGCCTGGCGCGGCCGGGGCCCCCAACGCCCAGTCCTACCGGTTCAAGCGCGCCTACCCCGATCCGACCGACCCCGCGTACGTCCCGCTGGGCATCGATGGGATCTTCACCGTCACCAATCTGCCCTCGTACCGGCTGCTCATCGACATGGGCGACATCGATGGCGCGCGGATCATCACCACGACCGGACAGTCCGGCAATCCCTTCGACCGCCACTACAACGACATGATCGACCCGTGGCGCGCAGGAGCCTCCGTGCCGCTGCCGTTCAGCGCCGAAGCGCGGGAGAGGGCGGCCACAGCCGAACTAACGCTGCTCCCCTGACCCCCGGCACCCCGGCCGAGGCTCGATCCAGAGACTCGGCACCGTCCGATCCGATGCTCCCCAGCCCTCGTCGTGTCAGTAGGTCGCGGCGCCCGTGAAGTCCTTGGACAGGTTCAGCGCGAACGGCGAGCGGATCACGGCGTCCGGGAACACGGAAGCCTCCTCCGCGCTCGCCGAGATCCACTCGACAAGATGGCGATTGACGATGACCGTATCAACGTCCTGGGCGGTCGTCTGTCCGGCGAGGCTGAATGCGATCGTCGCCTGCGTGAGGGGCACCATCGGCTCACGTTGCAGGACATGCTGCAGCGGATCGAGCCCCGGTGCGAGGTGAAGTCGCCCCAGGATCACGTAGGGGCCGATCGCCAGTTGAAGGCGAGCTTCCTCGAGCTCGATCCGGCGATCCAGCGAGCCGCGCGGTCCGGTCCCGACCACGAGGAGGAGGTCCTGACGCTCGACGCTTATCGAGTCGACGTCCACCTCGTGCCCGTCCTCGAGGCTCGTCAGTCGCACGTGGTGCAGGCGGAAACGTTCCTGACCGTTCAGGAAGTCGGTCAGTCGGTCGCCGAACATCGTGACCTGGCCGACGATCGTGCAATCGCCGCCGTAGCCACGGAACTCCACACCCAGCATGGTCACGGCACCGTACGCCGCCCGGTGCGGGCGCACCACGGGACTTTGGTACTGGTCGGTCCGGGAGTCGACGCCAGCCCGGATGCTACTGGTTGACCTCGAGCGGTCCATCCGGGACCTCGATCAGGATGCGTCCTGACTCGATCACGACGGGATAGACGACCAGTGGCAGCTCCGCCGGCGGGTCCAGGGCGTCGCCATCGCCAAGGTCGAACCGCGACAGGTGGAGCGAACAGGTCAGGGTGCCCGCAGTCAGGAACCCCTTGTCGAGCTCGAAGTACTCGTGCGAACAGATGCCCTGGACTGCGGTGAACTTGCCGCCCTGGTTGATGACCAGGACCTGGTCGGTACCGTCCACCCATGCCATCTGCATCTCGCCGTCGCCGATCTCATCGACGCCGAACAGGTCGATCCGTCTCAGGCCGCGACCCCTGCGTCCGCGCCAAGCCCGGTCGCCCACTTCTCCTCGAGGAGCTCGCGCAGGCGAGCCTGCGCCGACTCGAGCGGGACGCGCGCGACGACCGGCTCGAGAAAGCCGAGCACGATGAACTTGCGCGCCTCATCGGGCGGGATGCCACGCGACTCGAGGTAGAACAGCTGGGTCTCGTCGATCGGTCCGACCGACGAGCTGTGGGCCGCCCGCCGGCAATCGGGCTGGTCGATCTCGAGCGACGGGATGGCGACGGAGCGCG
>CAYNGM010000218.1:0-4246 GCA_964396565.1 uncultured Anaerolineaceae bacterium
GGAGTGGGATGGGGGTCCGGGCCTCGCCCGCGCTGATACCAGTCGGGACGGATGGATGCTCGGTCGCGAGGAAAACCTTCCTGCCTGACGCGCGCCTCCCTGTCGGTCGCCGACCCGGCGATCAGGGAGCGAGTAGGCGCTCGCGGATGGTCTCGTGCAGGTATCCATTCGTGGCGAGGAACGTCGAGCCGTAAACAGAACGAACGCCGTCGAAGCCGGTGACCAGCCCACCCGCCTCCTCGGCCAGAAGCGTCGGTGCAGCAGCATCCCACGGCTTGAGTCCGACCTCGATCATGGCCTCCGCGGCCCCCTCGGCGAGCAGCGTATATCCCCAGAAGTCGCCGAAACCGCGCTCGCGCCAGACCCCCGCGGTCAGGGCATCGAACCCAGGCGCACTTCCGCTGCGCCTGATGTCCTGGGTGGAGCCGTACAGGACCTGAGCGTCGACGAGGTCACGGACCGAGCTGACCGCGATCCGCTGCACCCCGGATGCCCCATGGTGGCGCGCCCACGCACCGCCGCCGCGATGCGCCCACCAGCGCTCATCGAGCCCAGGGGCCGAGATAACGGCGGCCTGGAGCTCGCCATCGCGTTCGACCGCAAGCAGCGTACCGAACAGCGGTATCCCACGCATGAAGTTGTGCGTGCCGTCGATGGGGTCGAGATACCAGCGCACGGATGCGTCACTGTCCTCGATCCCGTACTCCTCACCGACGATGCCATGGTCGGGGAAGGCATCGCGAAGGCGCTCCCTGACCCTGCGCTCGACCGCCGTGTCCGCCTCCGTGACGTAGGTCCTATCCGGCTTCGTCTCGATGTGCAAGTCGCGCCGGAAGTGTGAACGCGCGATCTCGTCTGCGTCATCGCAGGCAGCGTGCGCGACCTCGAGCCAGCCCCGCAACTCGGCATCGGTGCCCAGCCGGAGGGACGCCGACCAGTCGGGCCCAAAAGCAACCTCCGTCATCGAGCCATCGATCGAGCGGCGAGCCCGAGCCGCGGGCCACGCGTCACCGGGCGATCACCCGCGGATCCTGGCGCCGGTAGGGTCGTAGATCGGGTCGCGGACGACCTCGAATCCGACCTTCTCGCCGAACACCTCGACCTCTCCACGAGTCCCGAAGGCCGCCCGATCCGGCGGCAGATAGGCGTAGGCGATCGAGCGCTCGACGGCGAAGCCATAGCCTCCGCTCGTGACGCGCCCGACGACGGCGCCATCGATGCTTACGGGCTCGTTGCCGAGCGCCACGGCGCGTGGGTCGTCCAGGATGAGGGCTCGAAGCCGCTTTCGCGGACCGGCCGCCTTCGCCGCGACCAGCGCATCGTGCGCCTGGCTCGGAACGGCCTTGTCGAGCGCGACCGCGAACCCGAGCCCGGCCTCGTAGGGCGTCTCGTCCGGCGTCACGTCTGACGACCAGACGCGATAGCCCTTTTCGATGCGCATGGCGTCGATGGCGCGGTACCCGCCGGCCGCCATCCTGTGCTCGCGACCTGCCTCCCAGAGTGTCGTCCACAGAGCGCGGCCGTACTCGGATGGCGCATACAACTCCCAGCCCAGCTCACCGACATAGGTGACCCGCAACGCCAGCACCGGCACGGACCCGACCGTGATCTCGCGCGCGGTGAGGTACCCGAAGGCGTCGTCGGACACGTCCGCGCGCGTGAGTGGCGCGAGGATGTCACGGGCACGCGGCCCCCACAGCGCATAGCAGACCCGTGACGACGTCACGTCGCGGATCTCCACGGAGCCGTCGTCCGGCATCTGTATCCGCAGCCACGCGGCATCGTGGTTCCCATACGCCGTGCCTGTGACGAGCAGGAAGCGGTCGTCCGCGAGCCGCGTGACGGTCAGATCGGCCTGGACGCCACCTCGCCGATCGAGCAGCTGTGTGTAGACGACCGACCCCACCGGCCGGTCAAGGTCGTTGCCGGCCACTCGCTGGAGCGACACGAGGGCGGTCGGGCCCACCACCTCCAGCTTCGCGAACGAGCTCTCGTCGAACAGCCCAGCAGCGGACCGTGTGGCGAGGACCTCAGCTGCGATCGCCGGCGACCAGTGCTCGCCTGCCCAGCCACGCGGCCGCAGACGCTCCAAGGCGACCCGCCCCCCGAACCGCGGATCGTCCGCGTTGGGCTCGAACCAGTTCGGGCGTTCCCAGCCGGACTTCTCGCCGAAGACGGCGCCCAACGCGGCAAGCGCGTCGTACGCCGGCGCGGTGCGCAGGGGTCGATCGCTCTGGCGCTCCTCGTTCGGGTAGTGGATGTCGTAGTAGGTCGCGTAGTTCTCGGTCGCCCGCGCCAGGGTGTGTCGTCGCGACCGATACGCCGCCCCGAACCGCCGGATGTCCATCTTCCAGAGGTCGAGCTCGGGCTCACCCTCGGTGATCCACGACGCCATCTGGCGTCCGATCCCGCCTGCGCCCGCGATGCCGTGCGCTGAGAACCCGGCGGCCACGAAGAAGCCGCGCACCTCCGATTCGCCGAGGATGAACTCGTTGTCCGGGGTGAACGCTTCGGGTCCGTTGATGATCCGGCTGACCCGCGCGTCGGCCATCGCCGGCACTCGGCGTACGGCGCCGTCCATGATCGGCTCGAAGCGGGGCAGGTCGGGCGCCAGGAGCTTGCCGTTGAAGTCGGCGGGGACTCCATCAAGTGACCACGGCGCGGGGTCGCGCTCGTAGCCACCCATGCACAGGCCGCCGACCTCCTCGCGGAAGTACACGAGGTTGTCCGGGTCACGCAGCTGTGGCAGCCCCGCGTGGACCCCATCCATCGGTTCGGTGAACAGGTACTGGTGGGCCATCGGGATGAGCGGCACCGTGACCCCGGCCAGCCGCCCGATCTCGGGCGCGAACATCCCACCGGCATTGACGACGATGTCGGTCCTGATCTCCTCGCGGCCACCCTTCGTCTCGACCGTCACTCCCGTGACCCGTGGCGTGCGTCGCGTGGGTGTCCCTGGATCGACATCGATGGCCACGACCCGGGTGTTCGTCCTGATGGTGGCACCACGCGCTCGCGCACCAGCCGCGAACGCATTCGCCAGGCCGGACGGGTCCAGCCAGCCGTCGGTCGGGAGCCAGACCCCACCCACCACGCCATCGGTGGACATGAGCGGGAACCGGTCCTGGGCCTCCGCCGCGGTGATCGACTCCATCGGCAAGCCGAACGTCCGGGCCCAGCCGAGTTGGCGCTCGAGCTCTTCCATCCGGGCCACCGACGATGCCAGCCGGATGGAGCCGACCTCGTGCCACGATGGGTCGACCCCAGTCTCGTCGCGCAGTCGGCGGTACAGCTCGGCGCTGTACTGCATCATCCGGGTGAGGGTCACGCTCCCCCGAAGCTGCCCGACCAGTCCGGCGCTGTGGAACGTGGACCCCGATGTCAGCTCGGCGCGCTCGACGAGAACGATGTCCGTCCAGCCCGCAAGCGTCAGGTGGTACGCGATCGAGGTCCCGCCGACCCCGCCACCGATGATGACCGCGCGCGTGTGCTCCACCCCCGTAGCCTAGCGGTTCCATGGGAGCGAGCGTCACGCACTCCGATGCATCTGCATTCGAGTCCGCTCACGCAGTGTGGTCCCGTTGTGTTTGGGTTCTAGAGTGAAGTCCAGATCCCTTGGCCCAGATAGGTCAAATCGGTCCATCTGGTGGTCGAGCATCTTCCTGTAGTCGTCGTTGCAGCAGGTTGAAACGTTCGGCTCCGATCGTAGCGATACCCCCAATGTGGGCCTGCTCCACGAGATTGCGTATGGCGACGTCTTGCAATGCGGCAGCCTCAATGCGATCGATGAAGGCTTCATCGTGCTCGTAGACGAAGTCCTCAAGCAGGTCGATCGCGAACCCGCCACGGTTCTGCTTCGCGAACCGCAAGAAGATGGGCCATGCACGGTCAGGGTCTGACCGAACGAGCGAATGCAGTCGTTCCAGCGAGATGATGTGGCGACTCATCTTGGCTTCCCTGGGTACATGGTCCAGAGCATCCCGTTCTTGAAGACATAGGTGATCACATCTGTTGGTCTGTACACGTAGGTGCCGCTCGCCGCCCGTACTGCTTCGTATCCGATCGTCTGATTGAACCGTACTGTGTTGATCACCATCCAAGTCCCGTTCGTGAACCGTACTGACTTTGGTGGAGACTGGTCCGCCCCCGGTTCTGTGGAGTCGGATAACTGGAGATCAGGCTGCCGTCAGTCCCAATGGAGGGCGGACTGGTTCCGTCCCCCGCACACGTCGTACGAACGCCCTAG
>CAYNGM010000219.1:0-4238 GCA_964396565.1 uncultured Anaerolineaceae bacterium
CTGGTCCAGCCATGGGGAGGGCGGCTCACCCATGGAAGGCGGTGCGATAACCAGTCGCGGGCGCTCCACCGACGGTTCGCCCATGGGGTGGACCAGAGCCAGCCGGCCGACCACGGCTAAACTCGCCTTCGATGGACGATGAACGCTGGGAACCGGGGATGCCGGTCCTCGATCGGCAGCCGATCGCGGAACGACGACCGGCCACGGATTCGAAGCCGAGCGCGAACCCCGGTCGAGGCGGGAACCCCGGTCCGAGCGGGAACCCCGGTCCGAGCGGGAACCCAGGTCCGAGCGCGAGCCTTCCGCCGAGCCTCCAGGGACTGCCGCCGCGGTCGGTGCCCGAAGTCGCGCCGACGCCGCTCCAGAAGCACTACATCAACCTGTCAGTGATCGTTCTCGTATGCGGTGCGGTCGCCATCACGGCACTGAACTTCGGGGCGCGACTCGGCGATCCACTGATCAAGCTTTGCGTGCTCATCGCCGCACCCCTCCTCGTCATCACGACCGCGGATGCGGTCCTGCGCATCTGGCGTTCGGCATGGGCGTGGATGCCCGTGGACCCCGGGAAGGGCTGGTTCCGCCTGGCCTGGGTGATCGTCAGCGTCGTCGGGCTGCTGCTGTTGGTCGGAGCTTCGATCGCGGTTCTGCTGGCCTGATGGACGCCTTCGACCGCGGGCCGGACGGACGCTCGACCGACCTCGAATCGGGCGGCGGTGTCCCCGACTGGCTCGCTTCACAGCTGAACTTTTGCTCGAGCTGTGGTGCGCCGCTGGCCTTCGGCGCCATCCCGGGCGAGGACCGGCAGCGGCTGTCGTGTCCCGCCTGCGGCCACATCGCATACGTCAACCCGCGCCTGGTGGTGACCACGTTGCCCATCACAGACGACGGACGTCTCGTCCTGCTTCGTCGCGGCATCGAGCCGGGGCGCGGGTCGTGGGCACAGCCGGGTGGTTTCCTGGAGGTCGATGAAACCGTCCATCAGGCGGCGATCCGGGAGACATGGGAGGAGACCCGGCTGCTCGTCGAACCGGGTGCGATCGTCGGCCTGTACACGCGTCTCGAGGCGGCGATCGTGACCATCACGTTCGAGGCCAGGGTCGTCGGAGGCGACGCGACAACGACCCCGGAAGCGCTCGAGATCGCGACCTTCTCGGCCGACGCCCTCCCGTGGACCGGTCTCGCCTTCAAGACGACGATGTGGGCGCTACGCGACTGGCTCGCCCTGCGTCACCCGGACGTGCCATGGCCGCCAGGAGACCACGGATGGTGAGGGCCGGATGACTGATCGCCTCGAAGCGGACCACGTTCCCCTGGATCCCAGCTGGGCGGCCTCGACCATCGCCGTGCAGGCCGGTCGCCCCGCCCGCCATCCCGGGGCGCCGATGAACCCAGCCATCCCGATGAGTTCCACGTACGTCCAGGATGCGACGATCGAATACGGGCGCGACGGCAACAGCGCCTGGATCGCGCTGGAGACCGCGCTCGGTGCCCTCGACGGCGGTCGCGCGATGACCTTCGCGTCAGGTCTTGCAGCGGCGACGGCAGTCGCGGACCTCGTCCCCGTGGGCGGGACGGTAGTTCTCGCGTCGGTGACCTACTACGGCGTACGGAACATCCTCGAGCGCCTCGAGGCGCGCGGTCGGCTCACGCTTCGACTCGCCCCGCCCGACGATCCGGCCGCCCTGCTATCTGCCGCCGAGCGGCCCGACCTGGTCTGGGTGGAGTCGATCGCGAACCCGCTGATGGTCGTCGCCGACGTCCCTGCGATAAGCGCAGCGGCCCGCGAGCGGGGAGCGATCACGGTGGTCGATTCGACCTTCGCGACACCGCTCCGCCAGCGACCGCTCGACCTCGGAGCCGACATCGTGATGCACTCTGCGACCAAGTTCATCGGCGGTCACTCCGACCTGCTGCTGGGCGTGGTGGTGAGCCGCGCGGCGGTGCATGCGGATGCCTTGGTCGCCCATCGCCACGATCATGGATCGATACCCGGCAATCTCGACGTCTTCCTCGCCCTGCGCGGCCTGCGCACGCTGCCCATCCGACTCGACCGGGCGGAGGCGACTGCCCTGGAGTTGGCCAGTCGTCTGGCGACGCATCCGCGGGTAGCCGTCGTCCACTATCCGGGCTTGCCCGGCGACCCACAGCACGAGATCGCTCGCCGCGTCCTGCCCTACGGCGTTGGACCGATGCTGTCGTTCGAGGTCGCGGGGACGGTCGACGAGACCGACGCGTTCCTGCGCCGCCTCTGCCTGGTCGCGAATGCGACGAGCCTCGGCGGTGTCGAGTCGCTGATCGAGCGGAGGGCGCGCTACGCCGGTGACGCGGTCGTTGCGAGTCCCACCCTGTGCCGCCTGTCAGTCGGGCTGGAGGACGTAGAGGACCTGTGGACCGACCTCGACGGCGCGCTGGCCGCCGTCTTCGGTTGAACGTTCGCCGGGAGCGTCTTCGCAGTAATCCGGCCGGGCCTCAGCCGAGGTCGATGAAGACGTTCTTGGTCTCGGTGTAGAGGTCCAGGGCGCCCATCCCGAGTTCGCGCCCGATACCCGACATCTTGTAGCCGCCGAACGGCGCCTCGGTGTGGACAGACGAGTTCGAGTTGACGCTGATCACACCCGCCTGGAGCGCCTTCGCCGCGCGGAGCGCCCGCCCGATGTCGCGGCTCCAGATCGATCCCGATAGCCCGTACGGCGTGGCGTTGGCCAGAGCCAGGGCATCCTCCTCGGTGTCGAACGGGATGATCGATACGACCGGCCCGAAGATCTCCTCGCGGGCGACACGCATGTCGTTGGTCACGCCATCCAGAACGGTCGGCATCAGGTAGGCGCCGCGGGCCAGCGCCGGATCGTCCGGCTCAGCGCCACCGCATACGACACTGGCGCCCTCGCCGAGCCCGATCTCGATGTAGTCCTTGACCCGATCGCGCTGCTTGAAGCTGACCAGCGTACCGACCTCTGTCGCCTCATCGGCTGGATCCCCGACGACGACCTTGCGCGTGGCCTCGGCGAACATCTCGACGACACGCTCGTGGACGGAGCGCTCGACCAGGATCCGACTCCGCGCGCAGCAGTCCTGACCGGTGTTGTCGAACACGCTGTACGGTGATTCGCGGGCGAACTTCTCGAGGTCGGCGTCGGCGAACACGATGTTGGGGCTCTTGCCGCCGAGCTCCAGGCTGATCTTCTTGATGTTGCCGGCAGCCAACCGCATGATCTCCTGCCCGGTGGTCGTCTCGCCGGTGAAGGCGACCTTGCCGACGCCCGGATGGGCCGCGAGGGACGCACCGGCCGATCCGCCGGGCCCCGTGACGACGTTGAGGACACCGGCCGGGATGCCCGCTTCCAGTGCCAGCTCGCCGAGGCGGATCGCCGTCATCGGGGAGTACGAGGCGGGTTTCAGGATCGCGCAGTTACCCGCGGCCAGGGCCGGGGCGACCTTCCAGCTGGCCATCAGGATCGGGAAGTTCCAGGGCACGATCAGCCCGACCACGCCGATCGGCTCGCGCAGGGTCAGATCCAGACCGGGCTTGGTGACCGGGATGGTCTGGCCGAAGATCTTGTTCGCCGCTCCCGCGTAGTAGTCGAACACGAGCGACGCGCCGACCACTTCACCACGAGCGCCGCTGATCGGCTTGCCGACGTTGCGGCTTTCCAGTCGGGCAAGTTCCTCGCTGTGGTCCTTGATGAGCTGAGCGAGCTTGGCCAGCGAGCGGCCGCGCTTGCCGGCCGCCCAACGCGACCAACCCTTGGGGTCGTCGAAGGCAGCCCGCGCGGCCGCCACCGCGCGATCGACGTCCTCGTGCCCGCCCAGTGGTGCATTCGCGATGACCCGCCCGTCGGCCGGGTTCACGACGTCGAACGTCCGGCCGTCGGCTGCGGCGACGGACTGGCCGCCGATTACCATTCGGAGTGCCGCTGGTGAGGTGGGGTCGGTGGTGGGCTCGGTGTGGGTGTCGGTCGTCATGGCGCGTCCTTCGCGATCTGGGTGAGTCAGTCGTGTTCTGATGGGGAGGGGGTGCGGTCGTCGGGTCTGCCTGGCGCGGGCGAGGGCGCCGGCTTGGGCGCGGGCTTGGACTTGGGCAAGGGCGCGGACAAGGGCGCGGGTGCCACCTCGTCGCCGCTTCCGTCGCCCCTTTCGTCGTTCGACGGCATGACGGCATCGTGCTCCAGATGGTGGATCAGGGCGGCGATCACGTCGTCGGCGGTGTTGGAGGCGTCTGCCAGACCCTCGGCGGCCAC
>CAYNGM010000220.1:0-4215 GCA_964396565.1 uncultured Anaerolineaceae bacterium
CGATCCGCCTTGAGATCGACCTTTGCCACGATCGACTCCCCGAGCAGAAAGGGAAGGGTGTAGTAGCCGAACTGACGCTTGGCGACCGGGGTGTAGATCTCGATCCGATACATCCGATCGAAGAGGGCCATCAGGCGACGGCGCTCCCAGACGAGCGGGTCGAACGGGCTGAGGATCGCCTGACCGTGGACCCGTCGTGGGATCCGGGCATCACGATGAAGATAGGCGGGTCGCCGCCAGCCCTCGACCACGACCGGCTGGAGCACCCCCGATGCGACGAGCTCGCCTATCGCGACCCTCGCCGGGCCCAGGGCGATCCGGAAGTAGTCGGCGAGGCAGCGATCCATACCGATGCCATGAGCACGGGCCGCAAGCTCCACGAGGTGGCGCGTCGCATCGGCCTCGGTCGGCGGCGGGGCGTTCAGGACGCTCTCAGGAAGGACTCTCGAGACGAGGTCGTAGCGGCGCTCGAATGACGCCGTCCTGCCGGCGCTCGCGACCTCACCGATGAAGAAGAGGTGCTCGAGCACCTCCTTCGCGACAGACCACTCCCACCAGCCCCGACCGGCCCGCGGATGGCGGGTCTCGAACTGCACCTGCAGCTCGCGTGCCGTGACCGGTCGGCGGGAAGCCGCCAGCATCGCCCGAACCTCGTCGACTTCTGCGGCATGTCGGCGAAGGAACGATCCCTCGTCGTCCGACCAGCGTCGGCGATAACCGTCCCGCCGGAACGCGAGTTGATGCCACGTGTCCGGTGGAACGAATGAGGCGACATGTGCCCACGCCTCGACGAGTCGACGTGGCGTCGCACTGGTCGCCCGGTCAAGGAGGTTCGTATCGAATGGCCCGAGTCGAGCGAACAAGGGCATCAGGTGGGCTCTGGCCAGAACGTTCACGGAGTCGATCTGGAGCAGGTGGATCCGGTCAACGGTCGCGGTGAGGGCGCGCATCGTGTCCGGACGGCTCGAGGTCACCGGATGTGCCCGGTCGAGGCCCTGCGCTGCGATGGCGATCCGCCGCGCCTCGTCGAGCGACAGGTCCTGGGTCGTCGTCGGCCGCCTCATGTTCGGTCCTGGGCCGGTCCGGTGATGCCTGCGTTCGTGCACATGTGGGCGATGATAGCCAGCCCCCTGGCGAGCCCTGTCAGGATTGACCCGCCCGGATCGCCGGGGCTACCATCGCTCTCAACGGTCTAGACCGTCTAGACAGCTGTAGTGGAAGTCGGAGTGAGCATGACCGGCATCGCCGACACGCACGCAGCTGTCATCGGGACCGGGTTCATCGGGACAGTCCACGTCGAGGCCCTGCGCCGGATCGGCGTCGACGTGCGCGGCGTCCTCGGCAGCTCGCCGGAGCGTGGTGCGGCTCGGGCCGAGGCCATGGGTGTCCGCCACGCGTACCCGAACCTCGAGGCACTGCTCGCAGATCCGGATGTCGACGTCGTCCACGTCACCTCACCCAACGACCTGCACCACCGGCAGACGATGGCAGCACTGGGGGCAGGCAAGCACGTGGTCTGCGAGAAGCCGCTGGCGATGACTTCCGCCGAATCGGCCGACCTCGTGGCTGCCGCTGCCCGGGCCCGTCTGGTCAATGTCACCAATTTCAACATCCGGTTCTACCCGCTGAACCAGCACGCTCACGAGTTCGTCGGCGACGGGGGCATCGGTGACGTCCGCCTGGTCAGTGGACACTACTTCCAGGACTGGCTGCTGCTCGAGACAGACTGGAACTGGCGCCTCCAGCCAGATCGTGGCGGCGCGTTGCGGGCGGTCGGCGACATCGGGTCGCACTGGCTTGACCTGATGACCTTCGTCACCGGCCAGCGCGTCGTGGCGGTGAACGCCGACCTCGCGACCTTCATCGGTGTGCGGGCCGAGCCGACCGGTCCGGTCGAGACCTTCTCGACCGAACGCGCCGGCGAGACGATCACGCGCGAGATCGCGACAGAGGACATCGCCACGATCCTCCTCCGCTTCGAGAACGGCGCACGAGGATCGGTGGCGGTCAGCCAGATCAGCGCCGGCCGCAAGAACTCGCTCCGCTACGAGATCGATGGAGCCAAGGCTGCCTGGGCGTGGGATTCCGAGCAACCTGACCAGGCGTGGATCGGGCATCGTGATCGACCCAACGAGATCCTCATCAGGAATCCAGCGATGATGGGGCTCGCGGGCGCGGCTGCAGCCGCTCTCCCGGGCGGCCATGTCGAGGGCTTCTTCGATACGTTCTGTGCCCATTTTCGGGCGATCTATGCGGATGTCCTGGCCGGTGGGCCTTCATCCCGTCCCCGCTATCCGACCTTCGCCGACGGTCATGATGAGATGCTCGTGGGCGATGCGATCGCCGCGAGCGCCCGGACCGGCCGCTGGGTAGACGTCGATCGCAGTACTGCCTTGGAGGGGAGTATCCCGTGAAACTGGGGTTCCTTACTGCACCATTCCCGGAGACGCCGCTCCTGGAGGTCGCCGACTGGGCCACGAGCGTGGGGTTCGAGGTCCTCGAGATCGCCTGCTGGCCAAGGGCCACCGGACCGACCCGTCGCTACGCCGGCACCAGCCATCTCGATGTGGCCAACCTGTCAGCCAGTCAGGCGCGCGACATCCGCGCCCAGATCGAGGCCAGGGGGCTGAGCATCTCGGGACTCGGCTACTACCCCAATCCGCTTCATCCCGATGCCGACCACCGCGCCGAAGTCATCGGTCACCTGCGCAAGGTGATCGAGGCCGCCGAGGCCATGAACGTCCCCCTGGTCAACACGTTCATGGGCGGGGACGGCGCCCTCAACCAGGATCAGAACTGGGAACGCGCGCTGGAGATCTGGCCGGACATCGTGGCCTTCGCGCAGGATCACGGGCGCAAGATCACGCTCGAGAACTGCCCGATGATCTTCTCCTACGACGAGTGGCCCGGCGGCCACAACATCGCCACGAGTCCACGAATGTGGCGACGGATCCTGGAGCAGTGGGGGGGCACCATCGGGCTCAACTTCGACCCGAGTCACCTCATCCTCCAGATGATCGACACGGGACGCTTCCTGACCGAGTTCGGTCCGCACATCCTGCACTATCAGGCCAAGGACCTGATGATCGATCGGGACGGCCTCTATGAGCGCGGCGTGTTCTCGATGGGCATGGGCTGGCAGGTACCGCGCGTTCCCGGGCTTGGCGATGTCGATTGGGCGCTCGTGCACTCCGAGTTGTACCGCCAGGGCTTCGCGGGGGACTGCATCATCGAGCACGAAGACCGCCGCTTCGAGGGCAGCGATGAGAAGGTGAAGCAGGGCTTCCTCATCGCCAGGGACATCCTTCGACCGTACTGCCATTGACCCGCGACGAGGAGGCTTCTTGAACCGATCCGAGATCGACCGGTTGACCGAACGGGACATCGCCAAGGCGATCGACCATTCGTTGTTGCGACCGGAGCTCGACGATGCGTTCGTCGAGGCCGGCTGTCGCCTCGCGGCCGAATACGACGTAGCCAGTGTGTGCGTTCCGCCCGTCCATGTCAGTCGCGCAGCGACGATCCTCTCGGGGACGGACGTCCGGGTCGGGACGGTGGTCGGCTTCCCGCATGGCTACGCCACGACCGAGACCAAGGTCGCAGAGACGCGGCAGGCGATCGAAGCGGGCGCGACCGAGATCGACATGGTCCTCCAGATCGGTGCCCTCAAGTCCGGACGCGACGACGACGTCGAGCAGGACATCCGGGCCGTCGTTGAGGTCGCTCATGCTGCCGGAGCCATCGTCAAGGTCATCTTCGAGAATGCCTACCTGACCGACGACGAGAAGATCCGTGCGTGTCGTCTGACTGAGTCGGCGGGTGGCGACTTCGTGAAGACCTCGACCGGCTTTGCGCCGTCCGGCGCGACTCACCATGACCTGCACCTGATGCGCGCCAACACCTCGTCGCATATCGGGGTGAAGGCAGCTGGTGGCGTGCGCACACTCGACGCGCTGCTCGAGGTCATGGCCATCGGAACATCGAGGATCGGTGCCACCGCGACCAGGGCGATCATCGACGAGTTCCGCGAACGAGCCGGCGACGCTGCCTCGGGGATCGTCAGGACGCCTGCCGTGAACGACGACGACACCTACTGATGACCGACCCATCGCCTGCTCCGGCCAGTCCGGTCCTGCGCTGGATGGGTCATGCGCGGCAGACGCTCGACCGGCTTGAGGCGACACAGGTCGAGGCGCTCGAGACCGCCAGTCGATG
>CAYNGM010000221.1:0-4211 GCA_964396565.1 uncultured Anaerolineaceae bacterium
CGGAATGCGCTCTGCCTCCGCCATCCAGATCGGGAAGTTGCTGATGACCGGCCCTGCGCTCGCGTCCAGGGGTCGGCCGGCGGCCGCCATCCGCGAGGCAAGCTCGGCGTACAGGGTGGCCGTCGTGCGCGATCCCGTGCCGAACGTCGGCAGGAGCACGGCCGTGAACAGGAGCGATCCCCCGATGCCCAGGGTCGGGCCCAGCCAGGCCACGGGTCGTGTCCAGCCCAGGCGGGTCCCGAGTCGGGCGATCCCGGCATCGAGCGCGAGCAGGGCGCTGAGCACGATGAGGACTTGGAACGGCCCAGCGGCGTGGAGGAACGTGCCCCACTGGGTGGCGACCGGGAAGACCAGGCTCGTGACGAGGAACGTGGTGAGGGCCAGCAGGGCCACCGGCCGCGTCGCCCGGTCGCGGCCCTGCCAGGGCAGCGCCAGAAGGCCGATGAGCGAGATCGGCAGCCCGGGCAGGAGCAGGACCGTCAGCAGGTTGTGTCCGAAGCCCTCGACCCGCATCTCCAGCAAACGGGCGGGGCCCACCGCCAGGTAGCGGGCGAGGGTGGGCGGGTCGTTCCACGCGAAGATGTCGAAGCCGGTCACGGAGAACGCGTTCGAGATCGCCTGGCCGGGGAGTGGACTTCCGAAGGCCGCCCAGTTCCGGACCAGCCAGGGCAGGAACACGATGAACGCCACGACCCCGACGCCAAGGATCAGCCGCCAGCGCTCCGGACGACCGAGACCGCCCGTCGTCAGGACCAGGCCGACCCAGATGAGCGCAAGCCACGCGGCCTCGTTCCGCGTCAGCGCGAGGAGCCCGAGCAGCACACCGGCCCCGATCAGCCGTGGGTCGGAGAGGTGTGCGCCGCGCGGATCCCGCAGCAGGCGGGCCATGAGCAGGCACGCGCCGAGGGCGAGTGCGGCGAATGGCATCGTCGAATCGGGCAGGGCGCTGTGCAGGACGAGCGGCAGATAGACGGCGCAGGTCAGCCCCGTGCCGATCGCCAGGGTGCGCGCTCGTCCCACCGGCAGGCTGCGCTCGGCCGCGACGTCCGCGGCTAGGCGCCAGGCGAGAACCGGAACGACCGCACCGATGAGGACGCTGGAGGCCTGGGCCGCGGCGAACGTCGCCCCGAGGATCGCCATCGGGATCGCGGCAAGGAACGTGGGCAGCGGCATCCAGACCTCGAACGCCGGCCGCGGGAAGGTGAGCGGCGGCGTAGCGAAGCTCCAGATCGCGTCGGACACGAGGCCGCGACCCTCGACGAGGTTGCGCGCGACACCGACGTAATAGGCGGTGTCCTCCGGTTTCGGGAACACGATCTGGGTGGCGAAGACGGCCCGCACGACGAGCGCGACCAGGAAGATCCCGAGCGCCGACCAGAGCGCCTCGCGCGGTCTCATGATCCCGACTCGCAGCGCGCGTCCGAGGGTGCCGTGCAGACCGGGAAGAGCGCGAGTTCCGGCACGCCGCCATCAGCGGCCGGGACGGTCAGTACCGGAGCGCCGATCCACGATGGGCGCGACCCGCCGGCGAGAATCGGCTGTGTCGCCTCGACCGCCGCACCGCGTTCCAGCAGCATCCAGCGGATGTCATAGCCTTCGGCTACCGCGTGGATCGTGTCCAGCGGGTCGTCCGGGATGACCACGCCCGGCCGACCGGTCCAGTACTTGATTCCGCCGGCATCGGTGGACATGATCCGGTCGTTGGTGCTGACCCCGAGTCGGTCGATGCTCGCGGCGAGTTCCTGGCGGGGTGTTCGCATGGATGCCCAAGCGGACTGCACGACCGGTGCCCAGAGCAGACCGCTCACGGTCACGAAGCTGACCACCGCCCAGGTGAACACCGATGTCGCCCGGGGCGTGTTCCACGACGGCCGACGCCGCGCCCCCCAGGCCACGATGGCTGCCACTGCCTCCAGGCCGAGGATGTACGCCCCCGGCCCAAGACCAACCGCGGAGTGGATGAACGCCCCGCCTGGCACGTGCAGCGGGAAGATGAAGGTTGCGCCCAGGAACAGGATCGCGGCGTACAGGAACCACGGCAGGAAGTCGTCAGAGCGGCGTCTGCCCCACGCCCCCACGATGACAAGCGGAATGAGCACCACCGATCCGATGACGACCGCGAAGTTGGCTGCGGCGGCAACGAAACCCAGGACCCGACTGATCACGATCGTCGCCGGCCCCTGGGCCAGGAACCCCGACAGAGAGACATCGGCGGTGATGCTGTTCCACTGGCGATATGAGGTAAGCCACAGGGCATTGCCGGACGAGGCGGTCGGCGAGATGGACCCGAACTCGGTCAGTTGGCGCAACCACCACGGCGCGACGACCAGCAGGTACAGGCCAAGGCAGCCGATCGCCGCAGTCACCGACAGGGCAGGTCGCGAACCGCGTCGCCAGGCACGCAGGCGATCGATGACGAAGACTAGCCCGACCGCTCCGCCGAGCAGGAATGCGTCATTGCGGGCGATCGACGCCACACCGACCAGCAGACCTGCCGCGACGTACGAGCGGGTGTCGCCGCGCAGACCCCGAGCCGTCAGCCACAGAGTCGCCGCGACCAGGGGCTGAAAGATCGCGAAGTTCTCGGGCTGGGCCATGAACACGACACCCATCGCGGGGATCGCCGCCAGGACGCCGGCGCCCACCTGGACGAGACGCGTTGCCCCGAAGTCGCGAGCCATCGCCCAGGTCAGCGGGGCGGCAAGCGAGCCGATCAGGACCATCGGCAGCGCTGAGGCGATAGCCGTCGGGCCCATGACCATGACGAACGGGGCCTGGATGAACGATGCGAGGGGGAGCCAGTGCGCGTTCGATAGCACGGGCAGGACCGGGTTCGCCGGCAGCTTGCCCCCCACCTCCGCGAAGATCCACACGAAGTCGACCGTCAGGCCATGTCCGGCGGCAAGGGAGCGGGCGACGTCCACGTAGTAGTAGGAGTCGGGGTAGGCGGGGTCCGGGTACATGACCATGAGCACCCCACGGACCACGAAGGCGAGCGCATATAGAAGCAGTGGGGTACGCATCGGCCGGTGCAGCGTAGCACCGGGTCCGGGTCATGCCGACCGGTACGAACGGCCTAGCCCGAACGGCCGGGGTGGTCCCGGAGGCGGGCCGGATAACATGGCCGTCGTGGGCTCCCGACGACTGCTCATCTGGGTCGCGATCGCCATCGTCGCGCTCGATCTCGTGTTCTTCAGTGGCGCGTCGAACTTCCTGGCATCACCGCAGTCGCGGATCCTGGACCAAGTCCTGATCCTCTTGTCCGTGGCCGCGTTCGGCGTCGCGGCGTGGCGTGGAGCCGTCGACGTACGCTCACCGCTCGTCATCCCGGGCATCGCCTGGATCGCGGCAAACGTGGTCGCGACGACCATGAGCGCAAGGCCCGCGAACAGCCTCGAAGGTCTCGCGTTGCTGCTCTTGGCAGCCCCGGCGTACCTGGTCGTCCGTGGCGTCGTCTGGACCGATTGGCTGCGCGACCGCATCGACGGCCTCATCATCGCGGCCTCTTGCATCTTCGCGATCGCCTACCTCGCCCAGGCCACCACCCAGTGGCTGGCGTGGTGGTCCGTCGTAGGTCCGTCCGTCCCGCCGCTGCGCCCCGGTGACGTCGGCCTGACGGTGGGGACGGTGAATGCCGTCTCGCTCTACCTCGAGCTGCTCGCCCCCGTGGCCATCTGGTTGTCCTGGACCCGATGGCGCTCGCGGTGGCGCACCGGCTTGCTGGCGACGATCTCGCTCGCGGCGCTGATCGTGACCGGATCGCGCGGCGCGTGGCTGGGCGTGGTGGTCGGGTCAGGGCTCCTGGCCGCGCTCGTCTGGTTCGATCGTGGTCGGCCGCTCCCGCACCTGCCCGCATCGGGTGAGGCCCGTATCGGGACCATCGTGCTCGGTGTCGTGGGGGTGCTCGCGCTCGTCGTCCTGGCGCCCGTCCTCATCGCGCGACTGGCCGTTGGTGATGCCGGTCGATTCGAACTGTGGACGGCGGCGTGGGGGATGTTCGTCGCGACGCCAATCGGCGGCGCCGGGCCCGGCGCGTTTCCCGACGTCCGACCGATGTGGCCGATCAGTGAGCCGAATCTGGCAATCCTGACCACGAGCCACGACAGCGTGCTGCAGGTCCTGGCCGAGACGGGTGTCGTGGGCGCGATCGCGGCTGTGTGGCTCCTGGGGGCGCTCACGTGGGTCACGGTCCGGGCGATCCGCCTCGCGGG
>CAYNGM010000222.1:0-4175 GCA_964396565.1 uncultured Anaerolineaceae bacterium
CCACGCCGCGCAGCAGGCCAGGGCCGGAAACGTCGCGTATGCCTACCCGGGTGCCCCTGAGGCGGTGGCGCTCGATCAGGACCGGGCAGGCAACGTCCTTGCCGTCGAGTTCGAGATGACCGCGACCGGCCGCTCGGTGACCATCGCCGAGCACAAGGTCGGGCGGACGACGTTCAGGAAGGACGAGGTGGATGCGGCGACGGTCGCCTCGCAGCCGGCGTTCATCGATGCCATGGCCAGGCTCGGTGACGCGGACCTGGTCCTGGACGTGAGGCTCGTCGGCGTTCGACCCGATGACCTCGACTTCGATGTGGACGAGGTGGAGACGGCCCTTGCTCCCGACTTCCTCAAGGTCCGGGTCCGTGACGTCAGTACGCCCGCCCTGACCGAGGGTGCGTTGCCACCTCCGGACACCATCGCCGGTGCCTTCATCCGCGATCTCGAGGCGCGCATCGCCGAGCTTGAGGCGGCCGGTGGCACCAGCGGTCCCGGTGGCACCAGCGGTCCCGGTGGCCCGGCAGGGGAGGCCAGCCAGGGGGAGGCCAGCCAGGGGGAGGCCGCCGAGCTGCGCGACGCGCTTCGGCTGGGTCGCCTGCTGCTGGGTGGCCATGAGGTGTCGCTGTGAGGATCCGTCGCCTCCAGGTCCACGACCTTCGCCGTTATCGCGAACTCGACATCGACCTCGCGCCGGGCGTGACCGTCATCCGTGGCCCGAACGAGGCCGGCAAGACGACCGTCCAGCGTGCGCTCGAACTGGCCATCACCCGTCGGGTGACGAGTGCCGCGGCGGACCTCGAGGCCCTTCGGCCATGGGACGCCGAGGACGAGGCTCGTCCGTGGGTCGCCATCGAGTTCGAGCAGGACGAGGAGGACGGGCGCAAGGCGACGGGCACGCTCGAGAAGTCGTTCGCCGGGCAACGCGGGACCGTGAAGCTGGAGTACGACGGCCAGCTGGTCTCGGATCCGACCCTCGCCGACCAGGTCCTGGCCGAGCTCTCGGGGGTTCCGACCGAACCGTTCTTCCGCTCCACGGCGAGTGTTCGCCATCACGAGCTGAGCGACCTGGCTCGGGACGAGACCGCGCTCCGGGATCGTCTCCAGGCGAGCATCAGCGGCGCCGATCGCGGGACCGGGCGGGCGAAGAAGAAGCTCGAGAAGGCACTCCACGACCTGACCACCAAGGGTGAGAAGAACCCGGGAAGGCTCAAGGTCGCGGAGGGTGCCGTCGCCTCGAGTGCAGCGTCAGTCGAGGCTGGTGAGCTCGCGCTCGCCCAGCTGGAGCGCGATCGCGACGCCCAGTCGACCGCGCGAGATCGGCGGGCCGATGCGGAAGCAGCGCTCGCGGAGCGCCGAAGCCTGCTCGAGAAGGCACGCCAGGCGGAGCGCCTCGAGGCCGAGCGCTCTGCAGCCGAGGAGCGCTACGGACGCTATCGCAGCGCGGTGGAGGTGGCGGCAGAACTCGACGGGCTGGCGGCCACCCATCCCTCGGCGAACCCGCTACCGGTCGTGCGCTCCGCGGTGGAGCGCCTGCGTACACTCGACGTGCGTGCCCGTGAGCTGCGTGCCGCCCTCTCCGGCGAGGTCGAGGTCCAATTCGAGGTCGCACCGGAGCGCACCTGGCAGCCACTTTCCCGGCTGGCCATCCTGCTCGTCATCGGCGGCCTGCTCCTTGCCGCGGCCGGGTTCGCGACAGAACGTTTCGGCATCATCGCCGCGGGGTCGATCCCGCAGTTCGTCGGTGGCGCGATCGCCATCGTGGGCCTGGTCCTCGCCATCATCGCGTGGTGGCTGCGCCGGGATTCCCGGATCAAGGGTGAGTTGCGCGACGTCGAGATCGACAGGCGGTTGCGTGGCCGCTCGGAGATGGAGGCGGAACTCCGCCAGGCCGAGGCCGACACTGCCAAGCAACTCGGCGCTCTGGGCCTCGAGGATCTGGCGGCCGCCGAGGATCTGCTGACCCGCGAGGAGGCCCACGTCGCCCGGATCGACACACTCTCTGCCCAGCTCGATGGGCTCGTCGGCAAGGAGCCGCGCGAGACACTGACGCCGACGCGTGACGCCGCCGCGCTCGAGATCGAGCAGAAGACGAGCGCACTCGAGGCGCTCGGCCCGATCGCCAAGGAACCTCGCGCGCGTGAGCGTCTGGAGGTCGAGGTCAAGGAGCAGGAGGCGGCTCTCGAGCGTGCCCGCGACGACGAGGCCGGCGCGCGCGCCCGGGTCGAGGCCAACGCCGTCGATGCAGAGCAGGTCGCGGCCGAGGCCGAACGCCTCGTGGTGTGGCGGGAGCAGCTGGCGACGCTGCAGCGCCGCGAGCGCGTGCTGGCCACGACGTTGCGCGCGATCGAGCGCGCGGAGATCGCGACCATGAAGACCGCGACTCGCTATCTCGAGGGTCACATGGTCCGCGACGTAGCGGAGGTGACCGGTGGTCGGTATCGGCGGGTGCGGGTCGACGATCGCACGCTCGACATCGAGGTCTTCGCCCCTGAGCGCGGTGACTGGGTCCCGGTCACCAGCCTCAGCCAGGGCACGCTGGACCTCGTCTACCTGACTGCACGACTTGGGCTGGTTCGCCTCGTTACCGGGGACCGCCGACCGCCGCTCATCTTCGACGACCCGTTCGTGACCATGGACGACGACCGCGCCGCGCGTGCCCTCGCGCTGCTCAAGCGGGTTGCGGCCGACTTCCAGATCATCTACCTGACCACCTCCGACCGCTACGACGCGGCCGCAGATGCGGTCGTCGAGCTGCCCGGCCCGACCGCCATCGATGACGGCGTGGAGGACCCGTCGCTGGTCGGCGACGGCGCATCGGAACAGGGCGCAGCCTGATCGATCCCCTCCCGTCCGGTCTCGCGACCGTGGCCCTCGCCCTGGCCGCGGCGGCATCGTGGGGCGCCGGTGACTTCGGTGGCGGGTTGGCCAGCCGGCGGACCGCCGTCTACGGGGTGGTCCTGCTCTCGCAGTTGGTCGGTTTCGTGTTCGCCGTCGTTGTCACAGGTGTTCGCGGCGAGCCCGTTCCGACCGGCACCGATGTAGCGTGGTCGGTCGTCGCGGGTGTCCTTGGGGTGACCGGTATCACGGCGCTGTACCGCGGACTGGCTGTCGGCCGGATGGGGATCGTCGCCCCGGTCACAGGGGTGCTTGCCGCGGTCATCCCGGTGACCGTCGGCATCGTCCTCCAGGGCCTGCCGCAACCACTCGTGCTGGTCGGCATCGGCCTGGCCATCGTGGCAGTCGTGCTCGTGACGCGGGTCGCCGACGAGGGCGAGGGACGTGAGGGGCTGGCGGAGGCACTCGTCGGGGGCGTCGCCATCGGGCTGATGGGCGTCGCCATCGCCCAGTTCAGTGACGGCGTCGCATTCGGGGCCTTGAGCATCCTGCGGGTGGTGGAGGCGATCGTCATGGTCGCCGTGATCCTGGTCACCCGAACGGACCCGCGTCCGCCACGGGCGATCCTCCCGGCGATCCTCGTGATCGGCCTCCTGGATATGGCCGGCAACGGGTTCTACATCCTCGCCATCCAGGCAGGGCAGCTGGCGGTCGCATCGGTCCTGTCGTCGCTCTATCCGGTGACGACGGTGATCCTCGCCACGCTCATCCTTGGCGAGCGGGTCACCAGGGATCACGCACTGGGGATCGCCGTCGCTGCCGCTGCGATCGTCGCCATCGGCGTCGGGTCTGCCTGATCTCGCGTCCGCCACGACCGCGTCCACGCCTGTGGCCAATCACGGAGGAGCCATCGATGAGCACGACTTCCCCATCACAGCCGACCATCGAGTCCGTCTGGCTCGTCGAGTGTCGCTACGCCCCCGATGGAGCCGACACTCGTACGCCATTTCGGTCCGAACACATCAGGGTCGCCGCGGAGCGGATCGCCGACGGTCGATATGTCGAGGTGGGCGCCTTCGCGGATGTGTCCGCATCGATCATCATCGTGCGGGCCGGGTCCGAGGCGGAGGCCGTCGCATTGGTGAGCGACGATGTCTATATGCACAACGGTGTCTGGGTCGAAGTGCGCGCACGCCCATTCGGTCGAGTCAGACTCGGGGACTGAGCCTGACCAGCAGGGCATCGACCGCGTTCGGATCGCTCAGGACCACGATCGGATCGACACCTTCGTCACGGAGCTGATCTCCGTCAACGGTCTCGCGGAGCCAGCCGAGTTGGCGATC
>CAYNGM010000223.1:0-1161 GCA_964396565.1 uncultured Anaerolineaceae bacterium
GAGACCCTGCGTGCCGACAACTGGCTGTTCTTCGGGGTTCCGACGGCGATGATCGTGTCATCCCTGTTCGTGGTCATCTCCGTGGCGATCCTCGTCTACCGCCATCGATCCGGGCACCCGAGCGACGATCCGCCGACCTTTGCGACTGCGGCGTCCTGGGGGGCGATGGGTGACATGAGTCGCGCTCGTGCGTCATCCGATGACGATGACTACGACGAATACGAATACGACCCCGACGAATACGACCCCGACGACGACGACCCCGACGACCCCGACGACGACGACCCCGACGACGACGACCCCGACGACGACCCCGAGGAGCCCGTCGACAGGAGTGACTGACGCGGCCGGATCGACCCCGCCCCGTCGTGCACGACCACCGCGCGGACGCGTGGCGCCAGGCGCCCTCGCCGATCGACGCGGGGGAGCCGTCGAGGGGCTCAGCTGGCTCGGCCGGTCGCCCGAGAGCCATGGCCCGTTGCTGTATACGTTCCTTCGCCTCGTCGCCCGGTTCGTGTGCTTCGTCGTCCTGCGCTTCCGGATCCGGACCAGCGGCCAGGAGCACCTTCCGACGGGCGGCTACTTCCTCGTCGCCGGTGCACATCGCGGGTGGATGGATCCGTTCATCGTCATGCACGCACTCCCCGCGGAGCCACGCTGCTGGTTCCTGGGCAGCGCGCCATCCACCTTCACGTCCCGCTGGCGCGAGGTCCTCATCCACCGGGTCGGTGGCCTGCTTCCCGTCTGGCGGGGCGGCATCGGCATCGACCAGCACGTGGATTCGGCGCGTGCCGTGGTCGGGAACGGTGCCGTCTTCGTCCAGATGCCGGAGGGCACGGTCAGCGGCCCGCCCGGCCGGCTCGGCGTGCTGCGAACCGGCTGGGCCGTCATCGCGTTGCGGATCGACCCGCCGATCGTGCCGCTCGCCATCGCCGGCACGGAGGAGCTGTACCTGGGTCGGCGGATGGCGTCGCGGGTGCTCCCCCCGACGACGGCACGGGCGCTCGCCGGCATCCCCTCCGACGCGCCGCTCCCGGCCCCGGGCTCAACCGCGGAGCTCGAGCTGGCGCGGGTCATGTCCGAACGACTGGCGACGATCCTGGGACCCGTCGTCGAGGAGCTCCAATCGTGGACCCTGGACCCGCCTGACCATCCTCGTCG
>CAYNGM010000223.1:1171-4167 GCA_964396565.1 uncultured Anaerolineaceae bacterium
GCCTGCGACATGGTTTGACGTGGCTGCTGCTTCGTCCGGGACGTCTCGATCGAACGTCGTGACACCGTGGAGCGGCATACCGGGCTGATCGGCGTCGCCTCGCCCAGACCGACGCTCGGATATCGCCTGATCGGTGTGATCGTCGGCTTCCTCGGTCGCCGGGTCTTTGCGTTCCGGACCGAGGTCGTCGGCCTGGAGCACCTGCCCCGCGATGCTGCCGGGCAGATGACCGGCGGCTGGATCGCAGCCGGGTTGCCCCATCGGACCTGGGTGGACCCGTTCGTCGTCTTCGACGCGCTGCCGCGGGAGCCCCGGCTCGTGTTCTTCGGCGACGGCCCAGCGATCTTCCGCTCGCGGTGGCGTCGATACCTGGTTCGTCGGGTCGGTGGAGTGATCCCGATCTGGCCGGGTGGCGGTCGCGACGCTGTCGAGGCCCACCTCGCAGGTGCCCGCGCGGCGCTCGATGCCGGTGCGATCGTTTGCCTGTTCCCGGAGACCGGGTCGGCGACACCGCCCTGGACGGCCCGACCGCTGGGTCTCGGGGTCGCGTACTTCGCTCTGCGTGCCGATCGACCGATCGTACCGTTCGTGCTCGGCGGGACCCACGAGCTGTACCGTGGTCGCCGGTTCCGGCTCGAGGTCCTCCCGCCGATGACCGCCCGGGAACTCGGTGGTCTGGCGCCTGATGCCCCGCTCCCCGAACCGTGGTCCAGCGCGGAACGCACCGTCGCGCATCGGATCGCGACAGCGCTCCATGGCCGAACCGCCGACGCGGTCGCGGATGCGCACGAGACGACGCGGACCCCGACCACAGCAAACACCCGCTGGCGCTGGCTTCAGGACGTCTGGCACTGACCGAGGGGCGCGACGCCCGCTCGACACGGTGAAACGCCGGGGATCCCTGCGCGTCTACCGGACAGGCAGGTTCGGCCCGAGGTAGGCGATGCTCCGGATCGGCAGGGGTTGCGTGGGGATCACGCTGATGGTCGCCGTCGTCGGCTGCGGCCTGCCCGCGCCGACCGCACCCAGCGCGCCGGCATCTGACGGGCCGCCGGTCACGGTGACCCCGTCCGCATCCATGGCGCCAGCCGCCCAGCCTCCCGAGCTCGCATGGACCGAGGTCCCGATCGACCCGGACGTGTTCGACGGTGCCGTGGTCTCGCTCATCGTGGCCGGGAACGGCACGGTCGTGGCCTTCGGGCGAGACTCCCAGACCACCGACCCCCTCGTCTGGACCAGTGTGGACGGTGCTTCCTGGTCACGGCAGCCCCAGTCGCCGAGCACGTTCGGCGGCGGAAGTCCCGACGCCGCCGTCGGGATGCCCGGCGGGTTCGTGGCCGTGGGCTGGGGCCCGGATCCCGCGCATCGGCGTCGGGAATTCTGGACGTCGCCGGACGGCAGCAGGTGGACACGTTCCCCGTACGCCAGCGCGCGGCCAGACGACGGCGAACTGACCCTGACCTCGTTCGGGGACGTGGTGTTGGCACGGGGCTCGTCTGAAAGCCGGGACGTCACTCTTCGGTCGACGGACGGGCAGCACTGGCTGGACGTCAGCGAGCTCGTGCCTCGCGGATACAGCACCGTCGCCCCGGTCGCGGACGCACGCGGGTTTGTTGCCGTTGGTGGCGACGGCACCCTGCTCACGATCTTCCGGTCTGACGACGGCATCGACTGGAGCCAGACCGCCGCGTTGCCGGAGGCCTGGCCTGGCGCCATCGGTGCCAGTGCCAGCGGTCTCGTCATCGTCGGCGCGAGCAACTTGACGGGGAGCACGACGTCGACGACCTGGATGTCCGTGGACGACGGTGTCGAATGGGGCATCGTCGGCGGCAACGTCTTCGACGATCCCAACGCCGCCGCTCTTCGGACGGTGGGCGACGGACTGGTCGGACTGTCCTCGATGTCATCCGACGCGGACACGGCCTTCTCCGTCGTGGCAGCGATCCGCGACCAGCGGCTCTGGGCGCGCGGTTCGATGCCGGTCACGACGCTGGTCGCCGAGGACTGGAAGCGCATGAGCACGGTCATCGACGGCGAGCTGTACCTCCTGGCGTACGACGGAGCCACCGGCCGCTACCGCGCGTTCCGGGCGCGGTTCAAGGACGGCTCACCGACCACGCCCAGGCCCTCGATATCGCCGCCCCTTTCGTTCGAGGAAGATCCGACGGCCCGGATCGCCGACCTCGTGTGGCATCCCATCGATGGGGGCGGCGTCCTCGATGAGTTCATCTATTGGGGACGCCTCGCGGCCATCGACCAGCGCGTCGTCCTCGTGGGTCAGACGGTCCCCGGCCCATCGGCCATCGCCATGTCGACGGATGGCGGGCTGCACTGGCGATCGGTCCCGACGCCCGCGGCGCTCCAGAACGCGATCGTCGGCCGCCTCCGTGCCGTGGACGGCCGATTCTTCGCCGTCGGCGAGGAGGATGGACAGGCGAGCATCTGGACGAGTCCCGACGGGACGCACTGGACCCGCCAGCGGCTCGGAAAGGGGATCGTCAGCGACGTCGCCGTGTCCGACGGACGATGGGTCGCGGTCGGGGCGGGGGACGAGGAGGACGGGCTGGATGGGATGGCCGCGATCTCGTGGACGTCCGACGACGGGACGACATGGTCACGCGCATATCTCACCGACGGGGCTTCGTTCGACTCGGTGGCCGCCGGTGGCCCGGGCTGGATCGCCGGCGGCGGCACCGACCGCCATGCCATGGTCTGGAAGTCGTCGGATGGGATCACCTGGACGAAGTCCGTGGACGACACCGCGTTCAGCACGCCAGGGGCTGACTACTACTTCCAGGGTTCGGTCACGGACATCGTCCGAGTCGGAACGGGATACGTCGCGGTCGGCGGTGTCGGCCGGGTCGGGATCGCCGAGTCCCTGGGCACCGTGTTCACATCGCCGGACGGACTGACCTGGCAACGGGCGACCGACGGGCTCGACACGCTGACCGCGCTGCCGACACGGCTGCTCGCCACGCCGGACGGTCTCGTGTTCG
>CAYNGM010000224.1:0-4167 GCA_964396565.1 uncultured Anaerolineaceae bacterium
GACGAGGAATCGGCCGCGCGGCGGCTGTACGACCTGGCACTCGAGTACCAGGAGCGCAGCCAGCGCAGCGAGTCGCGTCTGCTGAGCGAGTTCGAGGGCGCGGCGGCCGCGCTGTCCGGTCTGCTCGGCGACCTTGTCATCGTCGATGATGACGACGAGCGACTGGTCCTTGGCGCCGATGGCTCGTTCCGCGCTGAGGTCGTACCCGAGGAGTCCGACGGCGCGTGGCGCACCCTGTCCGATCCCGAGGACCTGGTCGAGTTCTACGATCCGACCGACGTCTTCGGCGACCTCGCCGACGCGCTGGCCGAGGCCTATCCGGGTGTGGCGCCGGAGATGGCCGGTGACGAGTCCGCCGACGGCGACGCGGATGCCGCCGGGGCAGATGAAGCGGAGGCGGCCGACGACCAGACGGGTGATGAGGGCCGCGACCTGGCGTGACCATGCGACTCGCCGAGGCGGAGCTCGTCGACAGCCGCGAGATCCTGCCCGGTCAATGGCTCCAGGGCTACCACGCCCCGGACATCGCCAGCTCGGCGCGGGCGGGGCAGTTCGTCCACGTCCGTACCGACGACTACAGCGGCATGGTGCTGCGTCGGCCGTTCTCGGTGAACACAGCCGACCCAGCGACCGGCATCGTGACCATCCACTTCCGGGTCGTCGGGCGCGGCACGGAGTGGTTTCGTCGTCTCCGTGACGGCGAGCGGATCGACCTCCTGGGACCGCTCGGCCGGCCGTTCGAGGTGGACCCACGCAGTCGGCACCTGCTCCTTGTCGCCGGCGGCCTTGGCATGGCCGGAGTTCGGATGCTCGCTGATGAGGCGATCCGCGATGGCCGACAGGTGACTCTGCTATTCGGGGCGGCGAGTGCCCGCGAGGTCTACCCGACGACGCTGCTGCCCGATGAGGTGGAGTACGTGGTCGCGACCGATGACGGCTCGCTCGGGCACCACGGCTTTGTCACCGACCTCGTCACCGACTACGAGGCATGGGCGGACCAGGCGTTCGCCTGCGGTCCGGCGCCGATGCTCGCGGCGCTTGCCAGACTCGCCGAGTCCCGGCGAGGGCGTCTTGGGGTCGCCAAGCTCGGTCGCAAGCGGGGTGGCGGAAAGGTCGATCCACCGGGCTCGGCTGCGGCGCGTCGTCGTTCGTTCCTGCAGGTTTCGATGGAGCAGAACATGGGCTGTGCGGTGGGCGCCTGCCTGGGCTGCGTCGTGATGGCCGCCGATGGTGTCCCGCAGCGGGTCTGCCGCGAGGGCCCGGTGTTCGCGTCGGACGAGCTGGCCTGGGATGGGGATTGGCGATGAAGGCCAAACGCAAGGCGATCACGGCCGGTTCGCGGCCGAGCGCCCCGAAGCGCCAGCCGACCGTCCGACCGACCAGGTCGGCGATGGTGAAGCCCGCGACCCGCCCGCCTGCCTCCGAGCCGAGCGGGTCCCCGAGGCCACCCCTTGGCCAGTCGAAGGCATCCTCTGCGACGACGAGTTCGCTCGAGGGTGCAGCCCTGGTGGACCTGACGGTCGACCTTGGGCGTGGCCTGGTCCTGCGCAACCCGATCCTCGTGGCATCGGGGACGTTCGGCTACGGGACCGAGTACGGCGACGTGGTCGAGGTCGATCGTCTCGGAGCGATCTGCTGCAAGGGCACCACGTTGAAGCCGCGCATGGGGAACCCGACGCCGCGCGTGACCGAGACGCCAGGCGGAATGCTCAACTCGATCGGCCTCCAGAACCCGGGTGTTGACGCGGTGGTCGACAAGTACGCCTCGACCTGGGCTGGCTGGAAGGTGCCGGTGATAGTCAATGTCGCCGGTGAATCGGTCCACGACTACGTCGAGGTCGTCCGTCGGCTGGAGGGCGTTCCGGGCATCGCCGGGATCGAGCTCAACATCTCGTGCCCGAACGTGGGGGCGGGTGGCCTCCAGTTCGCCATCGATGCCGCCGCCGCCGCCGAGGTCACGGCGGCAGTCCGCCGGGCGACCGACCTGCCGCTGCTGGTCAAGCTGTCCCCGAACGTCGCCGACATCCGGCCCATCGCGCGCGCCATTGCCGATGCCGGTGCGGATGCGCTGACGGCGATCAACACCCTGTCGGGTATCGCCGTGGCACCGGGGCGGACGAGGCCGCTGCTCGGCAACATCTACGGTGGCCTGAGTGGCCCGGCCGTCAAGCCCGTCGCGCTGCGCGTGGTGTACGAGGCGGCCCAGACGGTCCGGATCCCGGTCGTCGCGATCGGCGGGGCAACCGAGCTTGCCGACGTCCTGGACTTCCTGGCTGTCGGGGCAGTCGCCGTCCAAGTCGGGACGGCTATCTTCGCCGACCCCACGCTGCCCGTTCGTCTCGTGGACGAGCTCGCCGGCGAGTGCCGCGTTCGTGGCCTGACGACATACCGTGACCTCATCGGCACGGCGCTCCCGGCAAAGCGCGCTGCCCCATCGGCCAAAGGAGTCGAGTACCGGCCGTAAGTCGCGACGCGCGGCCGACGCGGCCACGCACATGGTATGGTATGTGCATGTACAGCGAGCGCACCCAGGTGCTGCTTTCGAAGGCGCAGGTCGCGCGGCTGAAGCGGATCGCCGCCCGCGACAGGCGCTCGGTCGGTGCGGTCATCCGGGACGCCGTCGATGCCTATGTCGATCCTGATCTCGAGCGCCGACGACGTGCGCTACGTGAGATCCTGGCGATGGACCTGCCGGTCGACGACTGGGACGTCATGAAGCGTCAGATCGAGGAGAGTCGATACCCCGATATCGATGACTGGCAGCCTTGAGGCCGTTCATCGATACCTCGGTCTTCATATACGCGACAGGCAGCGGCCACCCACTTCGGGATCCCTGTGCGCGTGTCCTCGCACGGATGGAAGCCGGCGAGCTGGAGGCGACGACATCGGCTGAGGTGGTCCAGGAGATCGTCCACCGGTTCCTTGCCATCCGTCGGGTCGACGAAGGGCTCCTGCTCGCGCAGCGTGTCATGGAAGCATTCATGCCCGTGCTTCCAGTCACCCATGCAGTCGTGGCACGCGTCCCGGGCCTGGCGCGTCGCTACCCGAACCTCGCCGCCCGGGACCTCGTCCATGTCGCCACCTGCATCGAGGGGGGCATCCCAGCCATCGCGACTACTGACCGTGGCTTCGACCAGGTCGTCGAGGTGCGACGGATCGATCCGAGGGAGTTGGCCGCATGACCACCATCAGGTCCGCGGCTGACCTCGCGATGCGGGCCGCCATCGCCGAGCGCACCCAGGCGCTGTTCCGAGCTTCCGGCGCGTTCCGGGAAGGGCACTTCCAGCTCAAGAGCGGTCGTCACGGCGACGCCTATGTCGAGAAGTTCGCGGTCCTGTCCGACCCGGCGGCGACGAGCGAGTTGTGCGGCTACTGGGCCGCCCGCGTCCGCGGCGGGGACGGCGCCGCGCCGCTGGTCGATCT
Organism: uncultured Anaerolineaceae bacterium; assembly: GCA_964396565.1. Lineage (GTDB taxonomy): Bacteria > Chloroflexota > Limnocylindria > Limnocylindrales > CSP1-4 > SPCO01. The sequence goes on from CAYNGM010000224.1 coordinate 3,424, forward strand.
CGTCGCGGGCCCAACGACCGGCGGCGTCATCCTGGCATTCGAGACTGCTCGGCAGGTCGGGGTCCGGGGGATCTTCGCCGAGGAGGTCCGCGATGGAGAAGGTGCAACGCGTCGTGAGTTCCGCCGCGGTTTCATGATCGAGCCAGGCGAGCGCGTGCTCCTCGTGGACGACATCCTGACGACCGGTGGGTCGCTGCTGGCGATGATCCCGGCGGTCGAGGCGCTGGGCGGTGACATCGTGGAGTGTGCTGTCCTGGTCGATCGAAGCGGTGGGCGGGCGACCCTGACGTCGCCGACGACCGGCCGGGTCTATCCACTCCGGTCCCTGTGGCAGCTGGACCTGCCGACCTACGAGCCGGGACCCGCAACATGTCCGCGGTGTGCCGACGACGACCCGCTCGTCGCGCCCGGGAGCACTGGGACGGGTACCTGAGCGGGTCGGGATGGATCGGCGGACCCGCAACCTGTTCCTGGCGGTGCTCGGCGCCATCATCATCCTTGCGGGCGGAGTGGCACTGTTCTCCGGCAACGTCAACCAGGATCACCAGCCCGTCGGTCCGGATGCGCAGTCAGTCACGGGGGTCATCGTAGCCATCGATTCGAGTGGTCTGGCTGACGTGCGAGGCTTCACGCTGCGACTCGACGGCGGGTCCACGATGGACTTCCTGCTGGATCGACTCCAGTCATCGACGACGTTCCCGCCCGGCCACTTCGCCGAGCATCAAGCCACCGCGGAGCCGGTCA
>CAYNGM010000225.1:0-4163 GCA_964396565.1 uncultured Anaerolineaceae bacterium
GAGCGGCCGGAGTGTACGCAGATCGATGACCTCGACGCTGATGCCGTCCTCGGCCACGAGATCGGCCGCCTCCAGCGCGTAGTGCGCCATCAGGCCATAGGCGATGACCGTCACCTGCGAGCCGGGGTGAGTGACGGCGGCCCGACCGAGGGGCACGACGTAGTCGGTGTCGGGTACGTCGCCGCGCACCGATCGGTACATCTTCTTGTGCTCGAAGAACAGCACCGGGTCCTCGTCGCGGATCGCCGAGCGCAGCAGGCCGCGGGCGTCGGACGGCGTGGAGGGCACCACGACCTTGAGCCCGGGTACGTGGGTGAAGAACGCCTCGACACTCTGCGAGTGGTAGAGGGCACCGTGGACGCCACCACCGTACGGGGCGCGGATGACCATCGGGACGGCATAGCCGTTGTTCGACCGATAGCGCATCCGCGCGGCCTCGGACACGATCTGGTTGAAGGCCGGGAAGATGAAGTCGGCGAACTGGATCTCACAGACCGGGCGCAGGCCGTTGAGCGCGGCTCCGACCGACGCCCCGACGATCATCGACTCGGTGAGCGGGGTATCGATCACGCGCTCGTCGCCGAATTCCGCCCAAAGCCCGTCCGTGGCCAGGAACACACCGCCCTTGCGCCCGACGTCCTCGCCGAGCACGATCACGGACGGATCACGGCGCATCTCGTCGGCGAGCGTCTCGCGGATGGCCTCGATGAACGTCCGAAGCGCCATCAGTCGACATCCTCGGCGTACACGTAGCGAGTAGCTGTGGCGGGATCAGGATCCGGCTGGGCCTCGGCGTAATCGGTCGCATCATCGACCGCAGCCTTGATGGCACCGGCCACACGCCCCTCGATCTCGTCGGTCAGGATGCCGCCGTCCATGAGCTGGCGTCGAAACACAGGCAGAGGATCGCGGGCACGCTCGGCGGTGAGCTCCTCCTCGGAGCGGTACTTGGTCTGCTGGTCATCTGATGAGTGGGCCGTGAGCCGGGTCACCTTGGCCTCGATGAGGGTGGGCCCATCGCCCGCGCGTGCCCGCGCGACCGCGTCACGCGAGGCCGCGTAGCAGGCCAGGACATCGGTGCCGTCCACGACCACGCCGGGCATCCCGTAGCCGGCGGCCCGGTCGGCGACGTTGACGGTCGCGACCTGGCTCGCTGCCGGGACGCTGATGGCGTAGCCGTTGTTCTCGACCACGAACACGAACGGCAACCGGTGGATGACCGCGAAGTTCAGCCCCTCGTGGACCTCGCCCTGGTTGCTGCTCCCCTCACCCATCGAGGTCATCGCGACCTGGCCGGTCCCGCGTACCTTGGCCGCAAGCGCGATGCCCACCGCGTGCAGGAGTTGGGTGGCCACCGGCGAGGACACCGAGACCAGGTTGTGCTCATGCGAGCCGTAGTGACCGGGCATCTGTCGTCCGCCGGAGGAGGGGTCGTTCGCCGTGGCGTACTGGGCGGTCATGATGTCCCGCGGGCTCATCCCGAAGGTCAGGCAGGTCGCGATCGAGCGATAGAACGGCGCGATCCAGTCGTGGTGGCGCTGGTAGGCCCAGGCGATGCCGACCTGCGCTCCCTCGTGGCCCTGACCCGAGATCACGAACGGGATCCGGCCCGCGCGGTTGAGGATCCACATGCGCTCGTCGAGTGCCCGCGCGAGCACGACATATCGATACATCTCGATCAGGTCGTCGTCGGTCAGGCCGACCGACGTCGCCAGGTCGCTCGCGGTTCGCCGGGGCTCCGTCATCGATCGATGCGCCTCCGTGCGGGTGGTGCTAGAAGTTTATCGACCTGCCGTCGACGGCCATGGCTGCCTCACCGATGACCTCCGACAGGGTCGGGTGGGCGTGAGTCGCCGAACCGATCTCCCAGGCGGCAGCCTCCAGGGTGAACCCCAGCGACGCCTCTGCGATCAGGTCCGTGGCGTGCGGCCCGACGATGTGGACACCAAGCGCCTCGCCAGTCTCAGCGTGGGCGATGACCTTTGCGAAGCCCTCGTACTCGCCACCGATGATCGCCTTGGCGATCGCCTGGAACGGCACCTTGCCGACCTTGTAGGGAGTGCCGGCGGCGACCACCTGGGCCTCGGTCAGACCGATCGAGGCGATCTCGGGCCGGCAGTAGGTCGCGCGCGGCTGCGCCGTATAGTCGATGGGGTGGACGTCCGGGTCACCGGCGATGGCATGGGCGGCGGTGATGCCCTCGTGTGCGGCCGTATGAGCCAGCCACAGCCCGCCGACGATGTCGCCGATGGCGTAGACGTGCGGCTCCCTGGTGCGCATCCGCCCATCGACCTTGATGATCCCACGCTCGGTCTCCACCTTGGTGGTCTCCAGGCCGATATCCTCGATGTTGGCGGCCCGGCCGGTGGCGACGAGCAGCATGTCGGCATGCAGCTCGGAGGGATCCTTCCCCTCCGGGCCGACGCTCAGGGTGACACCGTCCTTGTCCGTCGTGACGGCGGCCGGGTCGAAGCGGGCGTTGGTCATGACCGTGATGCCGCGCTTGGTGAAGCTGCGCTCGACAACCTTGCTCACCTCGACGTCCTCGAGCGGCACGATCTGGGGCAGGTACTCGAGCACGGTGACCTTGACCCCGACGTCGTGGAACATGCTCGCGAACTCGACTCCGACCGCCCCCGCGCCGACCACGATGAGGTCCCTGGGCAGGCTCGTCATCCGCAGCACGTCGTCGCTGGTGACGATCCTCGTCCCGTCCGGAGTGAGACCGGGCAGGCTCTTGACCCGTGATCCGGTGGCGAGGATGACGTCGGTCGCCTCGAGCACACGCTCGCCGCCCGCGCCCGGTGTCCCTTCCTCGCCGGGCTGGCTGACACGGACCTTGGTGGGACCATCCAGGCGACCGCGACCATCGATCCAGGTCACGCCGTTCTTGCCGACGAGGGTCCTGAGGCCGGTCCACATGCGCTTGACGACGGCGTCCTTGTTGGCGGCCATCGCGGCGTAGTCGATGGTGGGCTCTCCGGGGAGCCCGATCCCGTACGTCCTGGCGTGGCGGATGCGGTCGACGAGGCCGGCGCCCTCGAGCAGTGCCTTGGTCGGGATGCAGCCACGATGCAGGCATGTCCCGCCGATCTTGTCCTCATCGACGAGGGCGACCTTCAGACCGAGCTGGGCGGCACGGAATGCGGCCGAGTACCCGCCCGTGCCCGCACCGAGCACGACGAGATCGAAGTCATTGGAGGAACCGACAGCCATGGATCAATGTGCCTCGGGGAGCCTCGGCGACGTGACGCTCGAACGGGCTGCTGCGCCCTGCTGGACGCGCCCCTCGAGGCCCGGCGCGGGCGGATGGGTCATCGCTCCGGATGGTACGCGGGCCCTCGTCGGGGGCGCAACCGCGGCGTCTCGGCCGTGGCCGAGCGGCGGTGCCCGGGCGGTCGGTCGCAGTGACAGCCCGGCGGTCGGTCGCGTGGGCGGTGCTAGACTCGCCGACCTGACGAGTCTCCGACCGGAGGGACCTCAGCGGCACCAGTGAGGGCGTGACAGCAGATGGATCAGGCGACGCTCCTGCCGACCATCGCCCTCGTCGTCATCGCCTACCTGGTCGGCTCCATCCCGGTCGGGTCGATCGTCGCCAGACGGGTCGGAGGGCCCGACCTTCGGGCCGTGGGCTCAGGCCGGACCGGGGGCACCAACGCCCTGCGGGCACTCGGGCGCAAGTGGGCCGCCGTCGTGGTCCTGTGCGACCTGGCCAAGGGCGCCGGACCGGTCCTTCTGGCAAGGCTCATCACCGACGATGCGCTGACCGAGGTCATGTGTGGGACGGCCGCCGTGGCTGGTGCCATCGGGAGCATCTTCGCCGGGTTCCGCTCCGGCCGCGGGGTGGGGGCAGGCGTCGGCACGATGCTGGTCATCCAGCCGCTCGCGGTCATCCTCGCCACGCCCGTGTTCGTCATCACCATCCTGCTGACCAGGTACGTGTCGCTCGGGTCTCTGTTGGGATCGGCCGCGATGTTCCCGGCGATGCTGCTGATCCAGGCGACGGGCATCGGTTCGGCGTCACCACACTCCGTCTACTACGTCATCTACTCGGCGGTCGGGGCGGTCCTGATCTGGCTCGCCCACGCCGACAACATAGGACGGCTGCTCCACGGGACGGAGCGCAAGTTCGACCTTGGGCTGCTGACAGGCAAGCGGGCGTC
>CAYNGM010000226.1:0-4132 GCA_964396565.1 uncultured Anaerolineaceae bacterium
GGCGGAGGCACGAGGCTGAAGGCGACGCTGCGGCCATCGACATCGACGTGGACGACGTCGCCGGCCCTCACCTGGGTGGGGTCATGATCCACTCCACTGCCGGAGGGGCGTGCGATGTCGGGAGGCGTCGTTGCCCGCCGGGTCACGCTCACCCGGCGCCGCTCGCCGCCGCTCTCGACCCATGCGGTCGGCGTGGCATTTAGTCGGAAGCCGCCCCTCCACGAGTCATCGGCCGCGAGCAGTTCCCGGGCCGCGCCCACCCATGCCCGATCCGGGATGGCTGCCGGGACCGCGCCGTCGGCAGGTGGCCAGATCGCGTCGAGCGTGTCTGTCCGCGCCTGTCCCGTCCCGACGACCGGTTGTCGGACGAGCCAGCGCAGGAACCGCAGGTTCGTGGTCAGACCGAGGACGAGGGTGTCATCCAGGGCCTCCGCCAGCCGCGCCAGGGCGACCGCACGGTTCGGGCCATGGGCGATGATCTTTGCCAGCATCGGATCGAAACGCGCGCCGACCTCATCGCCCTCGACGACGCCGGCATCGACGCGTACGCCCGGACCACCCGGCCAGCGCAGACGCTCGATCCGTCCCGTCGCTGGCAGGAACCCGGCTTCAGCGTCCTCGGCGTAGAGCCTGACTTCGATCGCGTGGCCCTCATGGTGCACGTCTGGCTGGTCGATACCGAGCGGTGCGCCCTCGGCGATCCGGATCTGATCGGCGACGAGGTCCCGACCCGTGATCGCCTCGGTCACCGGGTGCTCCACCTGGAGGCGCGTGTTCATCTCGAGGAACGTGAAACCGCCAGTGTCGTCAACGAGGAACTCGCAGGTGCCGGCACCAACGTAACCCACGGCCGCTGACAGCCGAACCGCAGCATCGCCCATGTTCCGCCGCAGGGCGGCGTCGATGGCCGGGGACGGGGCTTCTTCCAGCACCTTCTGGTGGCGTCGCTGGAGCGAGCAGTCACGTTCACCCAGGTGCACGCCCCGACCGTGGGCATCAAAGAGGACCTGGATCTCGACGTGCCGCGCACCCTCCACCAGGCGTTCCAGGATGAGTCGATCGTCGCCGAATGCCGAGCGCGCCTCTCGACGCGCTGCCGCCATGGCATCGGGTAGTTCCTCGAGCGATCGGACCGTACGCATCCCCTTGCCGCCGCCGCCCGCGGTGGGTTTGACGAGGATCGGAGCACCGATTGCCCTTGCTGCAGCGACCATCACGTGGTCCGACTGATCCGGGTCGTCGTAGCCGGCCGGGACCGGCACGCCGAGCGCCGCAGCGAGTCGTCGGGCCGCCGCCTTGTCGCCCATCGCCCGGATGGCATCGGGTGGTGGTCCGATCCAGGTCAGGCCGGCGGCGATGACCCGCTCGGCGAACCCAGCATGTTCTGCGAGGAAGCCGAACCCGGGATGGACTGCATCGGCGCCACTCGCGACGACGGCGTTTGTCACAGCGTCGGGATCGAGCAGATCCAGCGCATCCGGTCCGTCGGCGTCGGGGATGACGCACCTGAGCCCGAGTCGGCGACAAGTCCGGGCGATGCGCGTCGCGATCTCGCCGCGATTCGCTACGAATACCGCATCGATGACATGTCCTGCGCGTGGAGATCGTGGAGATCGTGGAGATAGGGAGCCGGCCCGGGCGTCGCCTCGGCGCCCCCCCAGAGTCGCTTGTTCGAGAGCGTCAAACGCGTCAAACGCGACAATCCAGCGGCCCCCGACCCGGCGCGCCGCGAGACGTCCCTCGAGGATCCACCGCTGGACCGTACGCGTCGAGGTCCCGAGACGTTCGGCGACCTCGCTTGGCCGCATTCCATCGGTCATCGTGGCGCGATCGTCGCACATGACGCGATCGGCGTCCACACCGGTTCGCATGGCGCCGGAATCAGCTCACACGGCGGATCCAGGGTGACTCGCGATACGTGCCCACACCGCCCGCGGTACCAGATCAGCGTCCCACCAGCTCACACGGCACCAGATCAGGGTGTGTCCCTGCCTCGTGTCGTCCCACTGACGACGATTTCCGACAAGGTGGGGCGACTGGGATCGTTCGTCGCCCTCGAGACGACGGTCATGTAGGTCCCGCCTGCCACCCGACCAGGATCGTAGTCCGGCAGACATCGATCCAGCCGGATCAACCCACGCCACGGCGCCATCGCGTGGGCTTGTCAGAAAACGTCGTCGACTAGACGACACACCACGACACCACGAGTGACGCCCGGGTTCGGTGTGCAGCGGATTCATGTGGCGCCGTCACGCGGGCATGTGCGGTGGCGACACCACGCGGCGGCGATCCGCGGCAGCGACCCGCGGCGGCGACGTATCGCAGCGACACGCGGCGGCGACACCCCGCAGCAGCGACCACGCAGCAGCGACCCGTGGCGACGACCAAGGTGCGAGACCAGGTGGCGTCCCTGGGTCAGACTTCCGGATCGGGCGGTGCCCAGGCCGGCCGCCGCTTTTCCTCGAAGGCCGCGAAGCCCTCGCGTGCCTCGGCTGTCACGCGCTGGCGAGCGATGACCCGGGCCGTGTGCCATTTGGCTGCGCCGTGGCTCAGCCCACGGACTTCGCGAACGATCGACTTCGCGGCGCGTGTCGCATGTGGTCCCGCGGCCAGCACATCTGCGACGGCCGTATCGATCGCAGCGTCGAGCGCCGCCTCCCCCTCGACGACCTCGTGGACGAGCCCGATGCGCATGGCGCGCAGGGCGTCGAATCGACGGCCGCCCGGGAACAGAGCACGGGCATGTGTCTCGCCGATCTTCGGGATCACGAACGGGGAGATGACCGCCGGCAGGATACCCAGACGCGTCTCGGTGAACCCGAAGCGTGCGCCGCTCTCGGCGATGACCGTGTCGGCGACCGCGCACAGCCCCATGCCGCCGCCGAGCGCTGCCCCCTGGACCCGGGCGATGACCGGGACCGGACAGGTGTCGATAGCCTCGAACAGGTCGGCCATCGCCATGGCGTCGGCCTCGTTGCCCTCGACATCCAGGGCAATCGCGGCGCGCATCCAGCTGATGTCGGCGCCGGCGCAGAACGACGGACCATCGCCGGCCAGCACGATCGCGCGGAGGGCCATGGCATCCTCGCGGCCAAAGGCCAGAAAGGCGCCCCGCAGCTCGGCGATGACTGACGCGTCGAAGGCGTTGTGGATCTCTGGGCGGGCCAAGGTCACGCGCGCGACCACTCCTCCCGGCCCAAGGCGCTCGATGCGGATAGCGGTACGCACCCGGCAATCCTAGCGAGCCAGCCTACCCGCCACGCGAGCCAGCCGATCCGCTACTCGACCAAGCCGATCCGCTACGCGAGCAAGCCGACCCGCTACGCTCCGGAGATGCTGACCGGCATCGACCATCTCGTGATCGCCGTCACCGACCCGGACACCGCTGTCGAGTCGATCGCGCATCGCCTCGGCGTAGAGTCCGGTGGCGGTGGCAGGCACGAAGGGCTCGGGACCAGGAACCGCCTCCTCTGGCTTGGCGACACCTACCTTGAGTTCATCACCGTGATCGACCATGAACTGGCTGCGGCCTCCTGGGTCGGCGCCCCGACCATCGTTGCGTTGGGATCGGGCGGCGGACTGGCGGCCATCGCGATCGCCAGCGATGATCTCGCGTCGGACGTCGAGCGTCTGCGGTCGCATGGCTCCGAATTGCCCGACCCAGTCACCGGGGAGCGGTCCAGACCTGACGGCAGAGTGGTCCGCTGGCAGCTTGCGGCCGCTCGTCTGGGGCCCGACTGGCCGCCGTTCCTCATCGAGCACGACCCGGCTGGCGCTGAATGGACCGCGCCGGATCGCGCAGAGCGAGCCTCGACCGGAGGGCGCCTGCGCGTGGCGGAGGTCGCGGTCGACGATGTCCCGCTGGTGACCCGCCGAGCCACCCGGACGCTCGACCTGCGCTTCCGACCATCGCTGTCCGGGCGCGGTGCCCGAGACGCGGATGTGGGTGGGCAGATCCTCCGCTATCGACCGCGACGTCATCGCGCGGAGGCGACGCTCACGGTGCACCTGTCGGTCGCCGGACACGAGCCGGCCGACTTCGAACTGCTCGGTTGCCGCTGGCGAGTCGCAGGGTAGTGGCGAGTCGCAGGGTAGTGGCGAGTCGCAGGGTAGTGGCGAGTCGCAGGGTAGT
>CAYNGM010000227.1:0-4093 GCA_964396565.1 uncultured Anaerolineaceae bacterium
CACGGCAAGATCCTCGAGGCCGCTCGAACGGCGCTGCTCGAGCCTTGGCGGACGGGTGACCCCACGACTGTCGTCGAGGCCATGGAAGCCTTCCTTGACCAGCACTTCAAGACGCCTCTCGTTCTGGCCCAAGGCGCGTCACTGGCAAACGTCGGCGAGTGGCTCCTCTCGACGGACCATATCCGCGTTCGTTACGGGGTCGAGTACGAGGGCGTACCCATCTCACGCCTTTCGCCAGGAACGCGCGGCGTCGTGCTCCTGACTCTGTATCTCGGACTTGACCATTGGGACCGCCGCCCTCTCGTCATCGATCAGCCCGAGGAAAACCTCGATCCCAGTTCGGTCTACGACTCCCTTGTGCCCTTCTTCCGGGAAGCGGCGCTGCGCCGGCAGATCGTGATGGTCACGCACAACGCGAACCTCGTGGTCAACACGGACTCCGACCAGGTCATCGTGGCGGCATCGAGACGAATGTCGCCCAAGGAGCTTCCGGCTATCAGCTATGTGTCCGGCGGCCTCGAGGATCCCGCCATTCGCGACGCCGTTTGCCGACTGCTTGAGGGTGGCGAGGCGGCATTCCGGAAGCGCGGGGAGCGCTACGGCCTGACGGCGTAGTCTGTCGGGAGGCACACACCGCAAGTGCCCTCGTCAGCCTTTGCGCGACGCGACGTCCATCAGCGCCGGAACCTCGAACACAAGCACGGTCAGCGTCAGCTCGCGCACCGGGTCGTCGCGGTGGCAGAGCACGAAGCGAAAGTCAGTCTCCTCGCCGTAGGCGATCTCGCGGACGAAGCTCGGGTGGCCGCTGATCGTCGGGCTGATCGCGGCGAGCACCTTGGTCAACTCGCGACCCGGTTGAGCTTTGGCAGCATCGGCTCTGCCGGCGGCCGAGGTCGAGGCCTTCCGGCTCATTCACAACACGAGCCGGGCACTCGAGAACGCTCGACTTCGAGACCCCGCTCCGGCGCTACCTCGAGGCTCCCATCGACGACGTCGGACCACACCTATCCGAGCCCGCAAGTGCCCAATCGACTTGACACGGGACAATGTTCGTGATGGCCGTCGGGACCTTCCTCTATAAGGGGCCGTCTCCCAGCGCCGATCATCCGCACCGCGCGATACCGCCCCATAGATCGCAACCTAGACCGCCCCGCCTCGTCCAGCGGACCACTCGTCAAGCGGCGCGATTGAGAGGCGCGCGCTGCTCGATCTTCGGGACGTCCCGATGCACTTCCTCGCCGAGCCACTCGCCCGTCTCCCGGAAGTAGAGCTCCTTGAAAAGGTGCGCCACTGCGGTGTCGACGAGCTTGAGCACGCCATCCGCTCGGTTCCACTGGAGGTCCGGTGGGTCCTTCGGGAACCACATGCAGAGTCGGTTGGCGCCGAAGGTGTGCCGCATCGGACCGTGCCAGCCCTCGGCGGTCACCTGCACGGCGCGCCGCTCGTCAAGCTCGATCCGCAGGACGTATCGCTCGTCGTAGGCCGGCACGGTGACGGGGACCAGCCAGACGTACGCCTGGAGTCGGAAGTTGGTTGAGGCGCGCTCGAACGCGTAGTGATCGCCCAGCCCCTCCTCGAGGCGCGCGAGGCGACGGACGCGCTCGGCGAGCTCGACTGGCTTGCGCGGACCCAGCGGCCCGCGCCGGCGGGCCGAGGGCCTACTCGTGGTCGCCACCGTATGACCGGCCCGGGACGATGGGGCGACCTCCGCCGGAGACGATCCCGCCGCTGATCACGCCGGCCGATCCGCTGCGCAGCGCCGCGGCGACCGACTCCTTGAGCTCGTCCTTCGGCGGCTGGGGGAACTCGTGGCCGAGCAGGTCGCGCCACAGGATCATGCTGTTCGCGTTGTCGCCAGCGTTCAGCGCTGCCCTCGCCTTTCCCGCCGCCGTCTCGACCAGGCGCCAGAACGTCGCGAACTGCTCGGGCGTGATCTTCTTGAACACGTCGTGCTCGGGCACGCCGCGGTCAGGCAGGTTCGGCTTGAGCCCCGCCTGGACGTATACCCGGTAGGTGTCGCGAATCGACTCCAGCGCCTTCGTCACGCCCTCGGCCACCGACTCGATGCCGTCGGGGCAGGTGTCCCCGACAAGGTGCTCCAGCGGATAGCCCTTCGGGTACTTACCGTAGGGATTCTCCTTGCGCCACCACTTGATGGCGCGGACCACGTTGATGTAGTGGCCGTCCGTGTCGTCGTTCTTCTCCTGGGTCCAACGGATCTGCTCGAGCGGGTGGGTCCGCTCCCAGCGGCCGAGGTCGCGGGACGGGATCAGGAGCGGGTCGCGCTGCCACTCCTCGAGCCGGGCGCTCTTGGCGATGCGGTCGAAGGCCTCTCGGAAGCTCACCGGCTGCGGCGCCCGCTCGCCGGTCCGCGCCGCCTTGAACATCGGGTCGATGGACTCGAAAAACTCCTGTTGGATCTTCGAGGGCGCCGCGGTCACGACCAGATCGAGCGTGACGTCCTTGCCGTTCGGCGTGATCTTGATCGCGCGGTCCTGGCGCTCCCACTGGCCCGGGTAGTTCTTCTCGAGGAACGGCGTAAAGCGCGCGACGACCAGGTCGGGCGTGTAGCGGTTCGGGTCCAGGGTGGTGACCACGACCACGTCCACGTCCGCATGCGAGTCCTCGCCGTTGGGCTTGGTGCCCGTGTCCCGGCGGTAGCTGCCCTGGAGGAAGGTCGAGACGATGATGTCACGGAGGTCGGGGTCGATCAGCAACAACCCGCGCAGGCGCAGGTGCTCATCCCGGCACTGGTTGGCGAGCGCCTCCGGCAGCCGGATGTTCTTCAGGAAGCCCTCGAATGCGGTCCTCGCAGTGGTCACGGTCCAGCCCTCCTCAAGCAGTCAGCGGCAGATTGAACGCCGGCGTGTAGCCGCCGGGCATGCGGTTCTCAAAGTCGAATTCGTAGGTGATGGATCGGCCGAAGGCACGGCCCTCGCGCCCGATCAGGTACGCGAGTGCGACCGGGACCGACGCGAAGACGTGGATGGGGGCTGACCGTTCGTCGGTTGTGCGGCGCGCCTCGACGATCTGACCGAGGTCGCGGGCGAGGGCCCAGGCGTGATCGGCGTCACGGACCGAAGTGGGTCCGGTGCCACCCGCGATCGTCAGCACCAGCATCCGCCCGATCCCCCGCAGTGGGACGGGTTACCTCGATCGCGAGGGCTAAGCCCGGTCCGTCGCCGACCTGCTCCTCGAGGACGGTCCACAGCTCGGCCGGCACATCTGCGCCCGTCGGGCGCCAAACCACCCGGCCGTCGCTCTGGACGGGCGCCACCGTATCGTTCTTCCCGAGCAGGTAGCCCGCGAGGTATGCGATTGAGAGGTGCGTGTCGAGGTAGAGGTTGTACGAGTGGTTCCCGCTGACGCGCTCATCGAGGACGGCTCGGATCCGCGGAGCGAGGTCGCGATCCCAGTCGACCTCGGCGGCCTTGTACCTGCCGTGAAAGTCGGGGACGAGATTGAGCGTCGCGGCGTGGTCCTCGAGGTTGATCGCGCCCCGCGAGAAGCTCTTGATCGCGAGATCGCGGGGATCCGACTCGGCCCGGAGCGGCCGGCCCCGCCACAGCTTCGCCCTCTCCAGGAATGGCCGCAGGGACGTCGCCCGGTGCTCTCGGGGACCGCCCCGGATGAAGCGCCGGACGATCGAGACGTACGGGTTGTCGAGCTCCCCTTCGGACGGCGGGGCGAACCCGGCGAGTGCGAGGGCGAAGGCCAGGTCCTGCTTCAGCCGGTACAGCGGCACGTTGTCGCGGATCCGGAGGTGTCGCAGGACACGTTCGAGCTCGTCATCCGTAACCCCGCCGAGCTGTGCTCGCCACGCCTCCCGGACCTTGCCGACTTCGGAGTTCGGGCCGTCCACGAACAGCTTGGGCGTGACGATCTCGCCGTCGTTGTTGCTGATCAGCGTGCGCAGGATGTCGTGCGGGTCGAAGCGCCAGGCCGTCACGAGGGTCAGGCGCTTCGGAATGTCCCCGTCCTTCGTCGCGGCGTGGGCCTTGTCGAGGAGCGAGTGCGTGGTCGCCCCGATGAACGACGGCGTCGACAGATCGAGCGCCCGGATCGTCTCCCGGCCGTCGACGTGGTACTTGAG
>CAYNGM010000228.1:0-4082 GCA_964396565.1 uncultured Anaerolineaceae bacterium
CCCTTGAGGAAATCGGACATCTCACCGAAGAAGATCCGCTGGTACATGTACAGCAGGTAGCCGGCGGCCAGGATCATCACGAAGGTCGCAGCGGCAGCTGCGGGAGGGCTGGCCTCGAACGTCCCGACCAGGGTCAGGAACTCGCCGACGAACCCGGACAGGCCCGGCAGACCGGCCGAGGCGAACATGAAGAACCCGAATATCGCGGCGAGGACCGGGGCCTTGACCGACATGCCGTGCAGCTTGGCCAGTGTCCGATCGTGGGTCCGCTCGTAGATCACCCCGACGAGAAGGAACAGCGCCCCGGTGATCAGGCCGTGGTTGACCATCTGGAGGATGGCTCCCTGGATGCCCTGCTCGGTGAACACGAACACGCCGAGGGTCACGAAGCCCATGTGGCTGACCGACGAGAACGCAACGAGACGCTTGAGATCAGGCTGGACCAGGGCGACGACGGCGCCGTACAGGATGGCGATGATCGACAGCCCGATGATCACCGGCGCCAAGGTCTGGGCAGCATCCGGGTAGAGCGGCAGGGCGAACCGGATGAACCCGTAACCGCCCAGCTTGAGCAGGACGCCGGCCAGGATCACGGAGCCCGCGGTCGGTGCCTCCGTGTGGGCATCCGGCAGCCAGGTGTGGACCGGGAACATCGGAACCTTGATGGCAAAGGCGAGGCCGAAGGCGATGAACGCGCCGAGCTGGAGCGCCGACGAGAAGCCGCCCTCGGGCGATGACGCGAAGGCCCGCAGCGTCTCGAAGTCGAAGGCGCCCACCCAGCCAGTCGCCGGATGGGCCACCTGGTAGGCGTACGCCGTGGCCAGGATGGCGACCAGCATCAGGAGCGATCCGATCAGGGTGTACAGGACGAACTTGATGGTCGCGTAGATCCGGTTGGCGCCGCCCCAGATGCCGATGATCAGGTACATCGGGACGAGGACGACTTCCCAGAAGATGTAGAAGAGGAACATGTCGAGGGCGAGGAACACCCCGATCATGCCGACCTCGAGCACCAGGAAGGAGATCATGTACTCCTTGATCCGGTTCTGGATCGGCTTGAAGCTGGCCAGGACGCAGATCCAGGTCAGGGTCGTGGTGAGGACCACGAGGACCGCCGACAGACCGTCCACCCCGACCTTGTACTGGATGCCGAAGGACGGGATCCAGTCGAGTATCTCGACGTACTGGAACCCGGACTGATGCGGCAGGTAGCCGACCAGCATGACCAGCGAGGCGATCCAGGTCAGGAGCGCCACCGCGAGCGCCGCCGGTCGCGCGTAGCCCGCTGGCAGGACGACGACGAGGATCGCGCCCAGGAGCGGCAGGAAGATGACGATCGACAGGATCGGCACGTCGGAGCCGGTCACTGGTTGGCCGCCAGCAGCAGGTACGAGCCGGCCAGCAGGATCACCCCGACGGCGATGCCCAGGGCGTAGTTCTGGACTCGACCCGTCTGGACCTGGCGCAGACCCCGTCCCGAGGCGATGGTCGAGCGTCCGATGCCGTTGACCGTGCCATCGATGACGTTGCGGTCGAACCACCACAGCGCGGCGGCGACGCGGCCACCGATGACCATGAACAGCAGGTGGTTGAGGTCATCGAACCACCACTTGTTGAGCGACGCCCGATACAGGAATGGCGCCTTGGCTGCGAGCTCGCGGACGCGCTCCGGGCGGGCCGGCCAGTGCAGACCGGGAAGGTCCGCGCCGAAGAGCCGCCAGGCGACGACGATACCGAGCGCTGCGACCCCGACGCTGAGCAGGATGAGCGCCCCGTCGATCCCGAACAGCGTGTACTCCGCCTCGTGGTGGCCGAGCAGCTCCGCGCTCTCCGCGAACACCGGCTCCAGCCAGTGCGCGATGGTGCTTGCCCCGAGCGGCAGCCCGAGGTACAGCCCGAGGAGGACGGACGGGATGGCCAGCAGGATGAGCGGGATGGTCATCACCGGTGGTGACTCGTGGATCCGGTCCCAGACCTCGCGGGGACCGCGGAAGTCGCCCCAGAAGGTCATGCCCATAAGCCGGAACATGTAGAACGCGGTCAGTCCGGCAACGATCCAGCCGATGAGCCAGACCCACTGGAAGCCGAGCTTGAACGCCTCGCCCAGGATCTCGTCCTTGGAGAAGAAGCCGGCCAGCGGCGGTATGCCGGCGATCGCGACCGAGCCGATGAGCATCGTGATGTAGGTGATCCTGATCTTCTTCGACAGCCCGCCCATCCGGCGCATGTCCTGCTCGTCGTGGACGGCGTGGATGACCGACCCGGAGTCGAGGAACAGCAGCCCCTTGAAGAAGCCATGGGTCATCAGGTGGAAGATGGCTGCCGTGAAGGCGCCGACCCCGAGCGCAGCGAACATGTAGCCGAGCTGGCTCAGCGTGGAATAGGCGAGGACACGCTTGATGTCGGTCTGGGTCATCGCGATGCTCGCCGCAAGGATCGCGGTGAAGATGCCGATCGCCGCCACGATGACCATCACCTCCGGCGCCGAGGCGAACAACGGGTTGGCGCGGGCGACCAGGTAGACGCCGGCGTTGACCATGGTCGCGGCGTGGATGAGGGCGGACACCGGGGTCGGGCCCTCCATCGCGTCCGGCAGCCAGACATGCAGCGGGAACTGCGCGCTCTTGCCGACGGCACCGGCAAACACCAGCAGGGCGACGATCGCCAGCGGGATCGGGTTGGCAGCGCCGGCGTGGACCATCGACTCGATCGACTCGCGGATGTTGAGGGTCGGCTCGCCGGCGGCGCTCGTATTGACGAAGATGGCCATGATCCCGAGGGCGAACCCGACGTCGCCGACACGGTTGACGATGAACGCCTTCTTGGCGGCGAGCATCGCCGAGGTCTTGCGGTACCAGAACCCGATCAGCAGGTAGCTCGACAGGCCGACGAGCTCCCAGGCCACGAAGACGACCAGCCAGCTGTCCGACAGGACGAGCAGCAGCATCGAGAACATGAACAGGTTCAGATAGGCGAAGAACCGCCAATACCCCGGATCGTGGCTCATGTACCCGATCGAGTACACGTGCACGAGCAGGCCGACCGTGGTCACCACGATGAGCAGGCAGGCAGTCAGCGGGTCGATGTAGATGCCAAGGTCCACCTGGAACTCCCCGGCCGGGATCCACGTGAACAGGGTCATCTCGTAGCCATGGGTGTCTGTCGACCCCGGGATCAGCGGAGCCGATCCGGACAGGACGCTGACGACCAGGCCCATGGCGATGACCCACACGGTCAGCATCACCAGGACCGGGATCCAGTGGGCGTTGGTGCCGAGGCGACGCCCGATGGCCGCGGTCAGCAGGAACCCCGCCATGGGCAGGATCAGCAGCAGCGGCGCCAGCGCTCCGATATCGGTCACTGGCGCATCGCGTCGTACTCGTCGACGAGCGGCGTCTTGCGATTGCGGTAGATGGCGATGACGATGGCCAGCCCGACGGTCGCCTCGGCGGCGGCGACGGCCATGATCATCAGGGCGATGACCGCGCCCTGCGCCCCGAGGGCCGGGACGAACGCCCCGAACGCGACGATCGACAGGTTGACCGCGTTGAGCATCAGTTCGACCGACATGAGCATGCTGATGGCATTGCGCCGCGCGAGGAACCCGAACGAGCCGATGGCGAACAGCATCCCGGCCAGCACGAGGTAGGCGTCGAGGCTGTTGCTCACGATGGGCCGCCCGGTTCGCGCTTGGCGAGGTAGACCCCACCGATGACCGCAGCCAGCAGCAGCACGCTGACGATCTCGAACGGGAACACGTAGTCGGAGAACAGGATCCGCGACATCTCGGCGGTCGCGACCCGTACCCGCTCCGCGGTACCGCCCCAATCGGTCACGCCGATGGCCAGCGCGATGATGACCGCGATCACGATGCTGGCGAGGGCAGCGGCGCCGGCCTGGGTCTGGAAGACCAGCCGGGTCGGGGCATCCTTGGTCTGGGTGAGCATGATCGCGAACAGGATCAGCACGCTGATCGCCCCGATATAGACGATGACCTGGGCGGCACCGATGAGCGGCGCCCCAAGGATCACGTAGATGCCGGCCAGCGCCCCGAAGCAGACGATCATGGCCAGACCGCAGCG
>CAYNGM010000229.1:0-4078 GCA_964396565.1 uncultured Anaerolineaceae bacterium
CTGCAAGTTGCGCCATAGTCCGTGGAGACTCAGCCGGAGCGCCACCGGGCGATCGCTCGGTTGCAAGTTGCGCCGGTGACCCGATCCGGGCTGCAAGTTGCGCCATAGTCCGTGGAGACTCAGCCGGAGCGCCACCGGGCGATCGCTCGGTTGCAAGTTGCGCCGGTGACCCGATCCGGGCTGCAAGTTGCGCCATAGTCCGTGGAGACTCAGCCGGAGCGCCACCGGGCGATCGGTCGGTTGCAAGTTGCGCCGTAGTCCGTGGAGACTCAGCCGGAACTTCTGGGCTCGGGCGGTCGGGCCTAGCGGGCGATCCGCCCCTTCCAGGGCGGCATCATCGCCCGGATCAGTCTCCCCTGACTAGCGCGCAGCTTCCAGGACGAGGCGCGAGATGCGACCCTCTACCTGTCACCGCCCCGGCATCGCAGACGAGCCCGCCATCCACGTCCGCCGGCTCGCCCATCCTCGCCCCCCTCCTATCAGATCGAGGCCTGGTAGGCCCGAAACTGACGGGTCGCGAAGGCCGTCGCGAGGACGAGCAGCATCAGCAAGGCAACCACGCGCGGCAGTACGAACGCCCAGTCGGGATCGGCCCCGAATAGCTCACGACCTGCCTCCACGGCCCAGTTGACCGGGTTCACCGCGGCGATCGTCTGGATCCACTCCGGGGCAAGCGCCAGCGGCAGGAACGCGGCCGACAGGAACGTCAGCGGCAGGGTCATCATCGAGTTGATCCCGATGACCGATTCCCGCTGCCGCAGCGCCAGTGCCATGGCCGACGAGAACGAGGCGACAGTCGCTCCGATTAGAACCGCGCAACCGGTCAGGGCGAGAAAGCCGACGGGACCACCCTCGAACCGGGCTCCCAATACGAGCGACAGTCCACCGATCATGGCGGCCTGGACAAGGAACGAGACCACCCCGTAGACAGTCAGCCCCGCCACGATCGAGGAGCGATGGACCGGCGTCACCAGGAAGCGGGCGATGATCGATCGATCAAGGTCCTCGATGATCGACATGCCCGTCCAGCCGCAGCCGAATAGCGCGGTCATGACCAGGACGCCGGGTACGAGATAGTCGATGTAGCTGCCGCCGGTGTCGAACCCCGGGATCATGGTCACGTCCTGGAACAGCGCCCCGAACAGGAGCAGCCAGATGACCGGCTGCAGCACGGACATCAGCACGAACCATGGTTGACGAAGCATCCAGCGGATGTGGCGCTGGGCATGGGATGAGGTCTGTGCGATGGCGGTCATCGAGTGGTCTCCATGTTGCCGGCGTCATAGGCACGGCCGGTGTGGGCGAGATAGACGTCGTCGAGGGAGGGCCGGGCGACGGTCAGCGCGGAGACCGGGGTCCCCGCGGCATCAAGGGCGGACAGGACCGACGGTACGCGGGCAGCGGCGCGATCGGCTCGCACGGTGATCCGGATGCCGTCGACCAGCGGCCGCTCCAGACCGTCGAGCGACGCCAGCACATCGACTGCCGCGGGCACATGGTCCGACCCGGTCAGGACGATGTGGATGGCATCCCCACGCAGTTCCGCCTTGAGTGCGTCGGGTGTCCCTTCGGCGACGATCCTGCCGTGGTCGACGATCACGAGGTCGTCGGCGAGCCGGTCTGCCTCGTCGAGATAGTGCGTCGTAAGGAGGATGGCCAGGCCATCGCCACGGAGCTTCTCGACCATCGACCACAGGATCGCCCGCGCATCGGGGTCGAGACCCGTCGTCGGCTCGTCCAGGAACAGGACGCGCGGGGTGTTGACGAGTCCCATCGCCACGTCGAGCTTGCGTCGCATCCCCCCGGACCATGTCCGGACGAACCTGTCCGCCGCCTCGGCCAGGTCCAGCTGCTCGAGCAGCTCGGTCGTCCGCAGCCGGAGAGCGCGACCGGTCATTCCGAACATCTGCGCCTGGAGTACGAGGTTCTCGCGTCCGGTCGCATCATCATCGGTGGCCGAGCGTTGCCCGACGACGCCGATCGCCGTCCGGACCCGGTCAGGCTGACTCACCACATCGTGACCGGCGACGGTCGCCTGGCCGGATGTCGGCCGCGAAAGGGTAGTGAGGATCCGGACGGTCGTCGACTTGCCCGCACCATTCGGGCCGAGCAGGCCGACCACCGTACCGGGTGCCACGTCAAGATCCACGCCATCGAGTGCGCTGACCCCACCCGGGTAGCGCTTCACCAGCGCCCTCGCGTGGATCCCACCATCAGCCGACGCAGACGCCGTATGATGCGTCGCGAGAGTCATGTCGCCTCCTATATATCTCATGTGCTAAGATACTTACATCATGGAAGACACGCGGCCGATCCGTCAAGCCCTGGACACGAGCGCGTTCGATGAGCTCGCAGCCGAGCGCCTCGGACTGAATACGACCGACCTGCGTTGCCTCGACGCGGTCATCGGCGAACCCGGCATCACACCGTCCCGCCTGGCCGAACTGACCGGTTTCACCTCCGGTGCGATCACCGGCGTGGTCGATCGGCTCGAGCGCTCGGGCTACGTCCGCCGTCGACCCGACCCGCGGGATCGGCGGAGCATCGCGATCGAACCGGTCCGGGAGCGGGTGGGGGACGTTAGCGATGTCCTCGCCCCGCTGACGACGGCGATCGATGGTGTGCTCGGCAGCACGACCCAAGCCGAGCGCGATGTCCTGGCTCGTCTGCTTGGCGAGACACGCCGAGCGATCGAGGTCGAGACGGACCGATTGCGGGCAGCGGTCCGGGGCGGTTTCGTCGATGACCGGTACGCCGCACCGCTCGGCGACCTCTCGCGCGCCGAGTTGCACTTCCAGTCCGGCGCGCCACGGTTCTCGCTGAACATCGCCCCGCTCGGTCCGCGGGCGGCAGGGCGTCTGATCGCGGAACCGAGCGCATCGCGGCTCGCCTTCGCTGGCGCGGCACCCGCCGGTGAGCTCGTCTCTGCCCGGTTCGACGGTCCCCGCCCGACCATCGCGACATCAGGCGGGCGCGTGCGGGTCCAGTATCAGCGACGGGCGTCATCGGTCCTGACCACCCGGACCGCGACCATCGCACTGGGCGCCACCCTCCCGTGGACCATCGAACTCAAGGGCGGCATCACCGACCTGACCGGCTCGCTCGCGGCGGTCATCCTGGAGCGACTCGAGATCGCCGGCGGAGCGAACCACATCGACCTGGAGTTGCCCCGACCGTCCGGTACGGCGACAGTGCGCATCTCCGGAGTCGTCAGCCAGGCCAGGTTCCGCCGGCCGGCTGGTGTCCCCGTGGCTGTGCGCCTCGCCGGCGGCATCTCCCGCTTCCGCGTGGACGGCGGCCGGGGCGACCAGATCAGCGGCCAGCGACGGTATGTGGGGCCAGGGTTCGACGAGACGCCGGACCGCTATGACATCGAGATCCTGGGCGGCGCCGCGGACGTTCGCATCGACTGACCCGAGCGGGCTCTGACATCTTGCCTGCAGCACCACGACCCGTCACCATCGGGCGATGACCGCGAGCCCGAGCCCGCGTCCGGTGTCCGTCGAGGTCGACGTGGCCGTCGTCGGTGCGCGGGTCGCCGGGTCGGTGGTCGCGACGCTGCTTGGTCGTGCCGGTCACCACGTGCTGGTCGTCGATACGGCCACCTTTCCGAGCGACACCATCTCGACCCACTTCTTCCGCGGCGGCGGTCTCGGCGACGTGCTCGAAGACCTTGGCCTGCTTCCCGACGTCCTCTCGGCCGGGTGTCCGCCGCTGACCTGCCAGTACGACTACGGAGGCGACGACCCCACCCCGACGGTCGGCGGTCCCCAGGACCCCGGTTCGCTCGGGTACTGCCTGTCCATACGACGAGTCTCGCTCGACGCCCTGCTGGTCGGACTTGCGCGACGAACACCGGGAGTCGACGTCTGGGAGTCGACACCGGCCCGGTCGCTCATCCGTGAAGACGGGCACGTCCGCGGCTTGCGCGTGCAGCGCGGGGGCGAGGACGTCGAGGTACAGGCGCGGCTGGTCATCGGTGCGGACGGGCGTGGCTCGTCCGTGGCCCGCTGGGCCGACGCCCCGATCCAGCGGCGCGAACCGGCGACGCGGGCGATGTACTACCGCTACGTTCGCG
>CAYNGM010000230.1:0-4072 GCA_964396565.1 uncultured Anaerolineaceae bacterium
CGATGGTCTCGATCGTGACTCGCATCCGGGTGAGCGGAAAGCCGTCAGCCGCGGTGCCGTCGGGATTGGCGAACCCATCGACCACGGCAAGATGCCGCGGCGGGTCGGATTCGATGATGTCCCAGGAGCCATGCACCTGGTCGCCGGCGGGGCCGGTCATGTAGTACTCGACATGACTTCCCGGCGCCAGATCGTGGCGGGTGAACGTCGCGGGGTAGGTCGGGGGGCCCCACCAGCGCTCCAGCTGGCGCGGGTCCGCCCACAGCTCCCAGACCCGCTCCCGCGACGCCTCGAACTCCGCGGTCAGGGTCATGGTCAGGTTGTCGAGGTCCTTGTGGACCGCCGTGACCGTCATGCTCGACTCTCCCTTGGGATGGCGGCGATGAGGTCGGTCATGCGATCGATGCGACCGCGCCACAACGCCTCGTACTGGTCGAGCATGCGGCGCGCAGCGCGCAGCGTCTCGACATCGGTCCGGACGAGCTTCCGGCGACCGGTCTGATGCTTGGTCACCAGGCCTGCCCGTTCGAGCACCGCGACGTGCTTTTGCACGGCCGCGAAGCTCATGGGGTAGTGCATCGCCAGCTCGACCACACCCTCCGTCCCGTTGAGCGCGCGCAGGACGATGTCGCGACGTGTGGCATCGGCGAGAGCGGCGAAGACGAGATCTGCGTCGAACGTGGCTGGCATGAATACAACCATACGGTTGTATCATAACGACGTCAAGACCCTTCCTCCCGTCCCGTCCTGGCGCTCAGGACTTGACTCACCGTGCGACCCTTCGGGAAGCAGCCGCACCCGATGCGAGAAAGGAGCGAGATGGGAGCACCCATGTCCAGCTTGAAGGTCGATACCTCCTTGCACGACATGAGGTCCCATGCGCACGCTCAACCTTGGCATCCTCGCCCACGTCGACGCCGGTAAGACCACCCTCACCGAGCGTCTTCTCCATAGCACCGGCGCGATCGCCCACGTCGGCAGCGTCGACGCCGGCACCACCCAGACCGATACCCTCGAGCTCGAACGCGAGCGCGGCATCACCATCCGGTCAGCGGTGGCCTCGTTCCAACTCGGCGACCTCGCGGTCAACCTTGTCGACACGCCCGGCCATCCCGACTTCATCGCCGAGGTAGAGCGCGCCCTCGGCGTCCTCGACGGAGCGATCCTCGTCGTCTCCGCGGTCGAGGGTGTGCAGCCCCAGACGCCGCTGCTGTTCCGGGCGCTCCAGCGACTCCATGTTCCGACACTGATCTTCATCAACAAGACGGACCGTGCCGGAGCGGACGCAGACGAGGTCATGTCCGCGTTGCGCCGTCGACTCTCGAGAGGAGTCGTGTCTGCCGAGCCGGAGGACGAGGCCGCGCGGATCATCCTGATCGAGACGCTTGCAGAAGCTGATGAGTCGATCCTCGAGGCGTACCTCGGTGACGACCCGGACCTGACCACCGAGCGGCTCCGTGGTGTGATGGCCCTGCAAACCCGGGCATGCAGGCTTCACCCCGTGTTCAGCGGGTCAGCAGCTCGAGGGATCGGCATCGATGCGTTGCTCGAGGGCCTCGACCGGTTCCTGGGGTCCGCAGCCGGCGACCCGGATGCCGGGCTGTCCGGCCGCGTGTTCAAGATCGAGCGCTCGACGTCGGGGGAACGCGTGGCATACGTGCGCCTGTTTGCAGGAACCCTCAAGGCGCGCCAGCGCATCCGGGTCGGGGCAGGGGAGGGGGCCAAGCCGACCTCGATCAAGGTCTTTGCGCCGGCCGGTGCGCCGCGACGTGACGTCCTTCGGGCGGGTGAGATGGGGACGGTGCGTGGTCTGGGCACGGTCCGTGTCGGTGATGCCGTGGGCGAGCCACCACCCGGCGAGGATGCCATGGCACGGTTCCCGCGACCGGCCCTGGAGGCGGCCGTCGTCGCCAGGCGATCCGACCAGGGAGCTTCGTTGCGTGCCGCGCTCAACCAGTTGGCCGAGCAGGATCCGCTCATCGATGTCCGCCAGGACGACCGGCGCCACGAGATCCACGTCTCGCTCTACGGCGAGGTGCAGAAGGAGGTCATCGCGGCGACCCTCGCGCGTGACTACGGGATCGCCACCGACTTTCGAGAGACGACGACTGTGTGCATCGAGCGACTGGCTGGCATGGGCGAAGCAGAGGAGGTCATCCTTGCCAGGACCAAGACCAATATCACGGGCCGAAGTTCACCATCGAGCACGAACCCGTTCAAGGCTACCCTCGCCCTGCGCATCGAGCCGGCGGCGGCCGACTCCGGCGTCGAGGTCCGGTTCGAGCTCGAGCCCCGGCTCATCCCGTTGTTCGTGTACAGGACGCCGGACGCGTTCAAGACCCAGGTGGCCGCCTACGTCAGGGACGCCCTCGCCGAGGGTCTCGCCGGCTGGGAGGTCACCGACTGCCTCGTGACCATCACGGACTGCGGATACGCCAATGCGGTCTCCACCGCGGCCGACTTTCGTCACCTGTCGGCGCTCCTGATCGCCACGGCGCTCGACCGGGCCGGATCGTGGGTCTGTGAGCCGCTCGTCGACCTGTCGCTCGAGGTCCCGACGGTGACCGCACCCGGTGCGCTCGCGGCGCTTGGACAGATCGGCGGGCGAGTCACGAGTCAGTTCTCCGCGGCTGGGCTGACCCACGCGACGGCTGTGCTGCCCGCCGCACGGGTGCAGGGTTTCGGGCATCGGCTGCCCGGGCTGTCCATGGGCGAGGGTCTCCTGGAGACGCGGCCCGGTGGTCATCGGCCGATCCCCGAGGATCCGCCGCATCGCGAGCGATCCCGCCCGAGCCCGCTTGATCGCGACGCATGGCTGGCCTCGCTGTAGGCGTCGAAGATGAGTCCGCCGGACCCGTTCGATGGTGGCTGGACTGATCGCTTCGCGCTCCCAGGGCTGCACGGCATCGTTGCCGCTCGATGACCCTGGGCCTGCATGGACCCTGCCACCCGGCCCTCGACGGACGGCACGCCGTTACACGAGGATGCTTGTCATGAACACCCGCTTGATCGTGATGCTCGTCGCCATCCTCCTCATCAGCAGTGCGTGCAGCGAGGTGCCCGCACCGTCCGGAAGTGCTGCCACGCCAGCCGCATCAGGTTCCACCGTGTCCCCGTCCGGCTCCGTTCCGGTCGCAACGCCGGGGGCGACTGCCTCACCGACGCCCGGGATCATCTTTCGCGCGCTGGACCTGCCGGCCGAGTACACAAGGGCCGAGGCCACGGCCGTCGATGGCACGACGGCGGTGGGCTTTGTCCAGAAGGGGCCTGGCGACGACGAGCAGCCCGCGGTGTGGAACACCTCGACCGGCGCCCTCCGTGTGCTGGACGTCCCAGCCGAGTTCGTGCATCCGAACGGCGACATCTTCGTGCGGCTCGACGGCGTGAGCGGCACGACCGCGGTCGGCAAGGGGGTGCTTGGCAGCCCGGACAAGCGGGGCCTGGATCAGGCGATGGCATGGGACACGACCACGGGTGCCGTCCGGGTCCTGGACGTCCCGGACGGCTTCACTCGCGCCACGGCGCAGGCCATCAGCGGGACGACGGCGGTCGGTCAGGTGTGGACCACGGACGGGATGGACGGACGCTCGGTGGCCTGGGACACGACGACGGGCGCGGTCAGGACACTCGAGCTGCCGGCCGGCTACGACTGTGCCGATCCCCAGGCAGTCAGCGGTGACACGGTGGTCGGGATCCGCTGCGACGGCGACGAGGCGCTGCCCCTGGTCTGGTATCCCCTGGGCACCGCTGCCAGGGATCTCGGGCTGCTTCCGACGGTCATGGACGGGGTGCCGGTCTCGATCGACGGTGCCACGGCTGTCGGCTGGTGCTGCTTCGGTGAGGAGGGCACGCCGATCCCGCTGGCCTGGGACACGCTGACCGGTTCGGCGAGGCAGCTCAGCCTCCCGGCTCCGTACGTCAGCGGCAAGGCCCTGGGGGTAAGCGGCGAGATCGCCGTCGGCTTCGCTTCCGACGGTGGTGGTTCCCTCGTCTGGAACCTGGACACCGGAGACGTTCGGATCCTGCCGCCGTCGGCGGGCTACGAAGCGGGCCAGGCGACCAACGCCGTGAG
>CAYNGM010000231.1:0-4047 GCA_964396565.1 uncultured Anaerolineaceae bacterium
GGCCGACGCGGCCCTCGCAAGCCACCGCGCAGGGACGGCGCATTCGCCGCCCCCGTCCAGACCATCGATCCGCGCGAGCGGGGTGCCATAGAGCTGCCCGGCACGATCACGGTCAAGGAGCTCGCCGAGCTGCTCGGCGTGAACGTCGCGGACATCATCCGCGAGTTGATCAAGAGCGGGATCTTCGCGACCATCAACCAGCTGATCGATCGCGACACCGCTTCGCTCGTCGCCTCTGAGCTCGGTTACGAGGTGGCCGAGTCGATCGCGTCATCGAACGGCACCGGTTCCGACGTCGACGGCGAGGGACCGCTGCCCGAGGCGACCAAGGAGGTCCTCTTCGAGGAGGACGAGGCGGAGCTCAAGCCGCGGGCACCGATCGTGACGGTGATGGGCCACGTGGATCACGGCAAGACGAGCCTGCTCGACGCGCTGCGCTCGACGGAGGTCGCGGCCGGCGAGCGTGGCGGCATCACCCAGCACATCGGGGCAAGCGAGGTGGAGCACGACGGCAAGCGCGTCGTCTTCCTCGACACGCCCGGTCACGAGGCGTTCACGGCGATGCGTGCCCGGGGCGCCCGGGTCACCGACATCGCGATCATCGTGGTCGCCGCCGACGACGGTGTGATGCCCCAGACGCTCGAGGCGATCAGCCACGCCAAGGCGGCCAAGGTCCCGATCATCATCGCCCTCAACAAGATCGACAAGCCGGACGCCGACCCGACCCGGGTCAAGACCGAGCTGACCGAGGCCGGCATCGTCATCGAGGAGTACGGCGGTGACGTGCCGCTCGTGCCCGTGTCGGCCAAGACGCGTATCGGGCTCGATGAGCTGATCGAGATGGTCCTGCTCGTGGCCGACCTGCAGGAACTCAAGGCCAACCCGGATCGCGATGCGATCGGCACCATCGTCGAGGCCCAGCTCGACAAGAGCCGGGGCCCGGTCGCGACCGGTCTCGTCCAGACCGGTACGCTGCGGGTCGGCGACATCATCGTCGTCGGCGAGACCTTCGGACGGGTGCGTGCACTCGAGAACGACCGGGGCAAGCGCGTCAAGCAGGCCGGCCCGGCCAGCGCGGTCGTCATCCTTGGTCTGTCCGAGGTCCCCGAGGCGGGCGACATCCTGCGCGTCGTCGCGGACGACAAGGCCGCCCGCGCGATGGTCGAGGCCCGCAGGGCCGAAGCCGCGGCGAAGAGCGGTGAGGGAAGCGGGCGGGCCACGCTCGAGGACCTCTACCGGCAGATCCAGGCTGGTCAGGCCAAGGAGCTGCGGATCATCCTCAAGGCCGACGTGTCGGGCTCGCTCGGCGCGATCACCCACGCCCTCGAGCAGCTCGACCAGGACGAGGTCCGGATCAACGTGCTGCACGAGGCGGCCGGCGACATCACCGACAACGACATCATGCTGGCCACGGCGTCGAACGCGATCGTCGTCGGGTTCAGCACCGGGATCACCGACACCGCCCACCAGGCGGCCGAGGATGCCGGGGTCGATGTTCGTCTCTACGACATCATCTACAAGCTCACCGACGACATCGACGCGGCCCTCAAGGGCCTGCTCGAGCCCGAGGTGGTCGAGGTCGTCGAGGGTCGGGCGGAGGTCCGCCAGGTCATCCGGGTCGGCAAGAACACGGTCATCGCCGGCTCGTATGTCACCGATGGCCGGATCGTCCGCGGTGGTGCGCGTATCTGGCGTGGCGGCAAGATCATCGCCACCGACCGGATCGAGTCGCTGCGACGCTTCCGCGACGACGTGCGCGAGGTCGCCACGAACTACGAGTGCGGCATCGGCCTCGCCGGCTTCCACGACATCGAGGAAGGCGACATCATCGAATGCTTCTCGTCCCAGACGGTGTCCAGAGCCGTCACGGCCTGACCGATGGATGAGCTGCCTTGCCGCCGAGATGGCGGTCGAGGCCAAGGCGGAGGTGAGCACGAGAGCAAGCGCACCCCAAGGTGCGTGAGCGAGCGCGTGCAGCCGACAACGCCGGCATCGGCTACCACGGAGGCGGCCGTCGCATGAGCCAGCGAACAGATCGGGTCGATCAACTGCTGCGGGAGGAGATCGCGCGGATCGTGCGTGAGGAAGTCGCGGATCCGCGGGTCGGGTTCGCCACGATCACCAACGTGGAGACTACGCCAGACCTGCGCCACGCCAAGGTCTGGGTGAGCGTCATCGGCCAGCCCGCGGAGCGCCATGCGACGGTCGCGGCGCTAGGACGCGCGATGCCGTTCGTCCGCCACGAGCTGGGCCGAACCCTGCGTCTCAAGCGCATCCCGGACCTTCACGTCGAGCTGGACGACACGGCAGAGCGCGGCACACGAGTCCTCCAGCTGTTGGCCGAGCTGGAGGCCGGCGCCACGGTCGACGACGACCTGCCCCTCGGCGAGACCCTGCCGACACCTGTCGCCCGATTGCCCCATGCTGGTGACCTCGAGACCGAGCCGCCGTCGGCGGTCATCCCGCCCCCGCCCAGGCCGTCACGGTCCGGACGTCGCCAACCGACCCGACACGGCCGATGACCATCGATCTGACACCGTACCTTGGTGCTGTCCCGGAAACCGTAGTAGAGCGGTTTCGCGGCGCCCACCGCGTTCTCGCGGTCGGCCACGAGAACCCCGACGCGGACACGCTGGGTGCCACCCTCGCCATCGTTGCCATCATCGAGGCGCTCGGCGGCCGGGCTGACCCCGTGTGCACCGATCCACCACCGCCGCTCTATGACTTCCTGCCGGGGATCGAGCGGTTCCGCACCGATCCGGATCCGGCGGCCGACTACGACCTGCTGGTCGTCTCCGATTGTGGGACGCTCGACCGGGTAGGGGAGGTGGGGCGTCGGCACGCGAACGTGTTCGATCGGCTGCCCCGCGTGGTCATCGACCATCACGCATCCAACTCGGCCACAGACATGGCCGACTGGATCGATGCCGATGCTGCCGCGACCTGCGAGATGGTCACCCTGCTGGCGCTTCGTCTTGGAATCGGTCTCGATGGCGACATCGGTCACCGGGTGGCGACGGCGCTGATGGCCGGGATCGTCATGGACACCGCGACCTTCGCCCATCCGAACGCGACTCCGCGGACCCTCGCGGTCGCTGCGGCATTGGTGGCTGCTGGCGCCCCCCTTTCGGACATCTCGCGGCGGCTCTACAGGTCAAAGCCAGAGGCTCAGCTTCGGCTGTACGGTCGCGTCCTCGCCCGCATCCGAAGCTCGGATGATGGCCGGGTAGTCTGGTCCACCCTTGACGACGAGGATCTGACCGCGACGGGAACCTCGCCGGCCCAGTCCGAGGGGATCATCGACCTGCTGTCCCAGGCGGATGAGGCCGAGGTCTCCATCCTGTTCAAGGAGGCGGGCGCGACGACACGGCTCAGCGTCAGGACCAAGCCGGGCGGTGTAGACGCGACGGTCCTCACGGGCGCCTTCGGCGGGGGTGGCCACGCCCGTGCGGCAGGCGCGACTGTGGACGGCCGTCTGTCTGTCGCGGTGCCCCAGGTCCTCGCCGTGGCCGAGCGCCTGGCCGCCGACGTCCAACGCTCTGACCCCGTCTAGACGTGGCGCACCGGTCGCTCGGGGATCGCCTCGACGGGATCCTCGTCGTGGACAAGTCGGTCGGTCCGACATCGCACGATGTCGTAGCCCTCGTACGGCGGCTGGCCGCGACGCGGCGTGTCGGCCACGGTGGGACGCTCGACCCATTCGCGTCCGGGGTGCTCCCCGTGTTCCTAGGCAAGGGAACGCGGGTCGTCGAGTTCCACCTCGCGGACCGCAAGGCCTATCGCGCGACCGTCTGCTTCGGGGCGTCGTCCACGACGGACGATCTCGAGGGCGAGCTGACGCCGGCCCGGGGCCCCGCCCCGGATCGAGCCGCGATCGAGGCCGTCCTGCCGTCGGTCATCGGGGTCATCCGCCAGCGACCCCCGGCGTACAGCGCGATCAAGGTCGGCGGTCGCCGGGCGTACGCGATGGCCCGTGCCGGCGAAGCGGTCGAGCTCCTTGAGCGAGAAGTGACGATCCACGATCTGGCGCTCGTCGAGCTCGACGTG
>CAYNGM010000232.1:0-3974 GCA_964396565.1 uncultured Anaerolineaceae bacterium
GCCTTGGCCTGGGTCGGCGGCATCGCTCTCATCCTCGGCGCGATCTTCTTCCTCAGTCTGGCGTTCAGCCGCGATTGGATCGGGCCCGAGGCGCGCGTCCTCCTCGGCTTGACCGCCGGCACGGTCGCTCTCGCTGGTGGCTGGGTCCTCCTCGAGCGCCGAAACGTGCTGCTCGGCAACGTCCTCGTCCCGGTCGGCATCGCGGTGATCACCGTGAGCCTGGTCGGGGCCACGAGCCTCTATCACCTGATCCCGCCAGCGATCGGCCTCCTTGGGGCGTTGATCGCCGCCATGACTACCGCCGTGCTCGCGGTCCGTCGTGATACGCAGTTGATCGCGGCCTACGGCCTGGTCGCCGTCCTCCTTGCACCGCCCCTAATGGGCGCCCCGCCCGACCTCGCGACCCTCGCGTTCGTCGCCATCGTGCTTGTCGGGACGACTTCGATCGCGCTGTGGCGAGCCTGGTGGTGGCTGCCGCCGGTCGCTTTCCTGCTCGCGGCTCCACAACTCGCCGCTTGGATCATGGGTGACCCCGATCCCGCACAAGCACTCGTCGCGATCTCCGGCTTCTGGCTCCTCAACGCAGTCGCGGCCGGGGGCGAGGCCTTCCGGCATCGACGCGACGACCTCGCCGGGACGTCGGCCACGCTGCTCGTCGTCGACGCGGCATTCACCGTCGGGATGGGGTTCACGGTCCTGACCGGCGATCTCACGGGATATCGCGCCTACTTCCTGGTACTGCTTGCGCTTGCGAATCTCGGGATCGCCGCGTGGTTCTTCCTCCGGGACGGGGATCTCAGCCTGTTCGGCATGCTCGCTGCGGGGACCGGCGTGGCAGCTTTGACGATGGCCGCCCCCGTCGGCCTGGGCGCCGAAGTCGTGCCGGTCGCATGGACCGCCGAGGCTGTTGTGCTGGCGTGGATCGCAGTACGTCGCGGGCACCCGGTCAGCGCGCTCGCCGCAGCGGCACTCTTCATCCTTGCGGCTGGGGGCGTGATCCGCGAGTTCGAGACGCTCGGCGCCGCGAGCTTCGGTCCCCCGTCGAGCGACGCCGCTTGGATGCTGCTCGCGTTCTTCCTCGGTGGTGTCGCCGTGGGCCTGTGGGTCGCCCGCGACCGTCGTGTCCGATCCGGACTGGCGGCGCTCGGTCTCTTCGTGGCCGCCTTATGCGCGTCAATGGCCCTCGGCCCAGAGCTAACCGTCGTCGCGTCGATCTTCCTGGCGGTCGTCGGCACCGCGACCTGGCGCGCGCTCCCGTTCCTGCCGTCGGACTCGGTCCCGTGGCGCTTCGACGGTCCCCTCGGCGAGCTGGTCCGCGAACGGCTGCCCGCTGGCCCCGATGCCAGGGCGACCTCGCTGGCCCTGCTGCCGATCGCCGTCGCCTACGCAGTGGCCACCGCGACCTACGGTCTCATGTGGCCGGTCTGGAACCACATCGACGCGTCCGCGTCTTCCGCGCCATTCGTGAGCGTCCAGGGCGCCGTGCTGGCCTCCTACCTCGTCGGTCTGGCGGCGATCGCGCTGATCAGCGGACAGAGCCGGTTGCGCGAACCGCTGGCGGCGACCGGGCTGATCGTCATCGGCCGGGCATGCATCGCCGAGTTGAGTGACCTGTGGCTCGTCGCAGCTTGGTCCGCGCTGATGGTCGTCTCGATGGCAGTCTGGCGCGGCCTCGCTCGACTGCCCCATGACCGGCCGCTTCGGGTGTGGAGGCCGGCGGCCGGCACGAGGCTGTCGACCATCGACTGGACGAGCGACCTCGTCCTGCCGGCTGTCTCGCTCGTCTTCGGGTTCGGGGCGCTCGCCCACGTGCTGGCCAGCGAATTGCCCTTCCGCGCGTTCGGGCGCGTGCTGCCGCCGGAGGTGCCGTTCACCGATGCCGGCGCCGTGGCGGCGGCCGTCCTCGTCGTGGCCACCCTCGCGACCGGGGCGATCGTCGGCGGCCGTCTCGCCATGCGGGTCGCAGGCATCGTGTCGATCGCGATCGTCGCCTACACCGTCCCGTACGAGGTCTACGCGTGGGCCGTGTGCGTGCTGTGGGTGGGGCTCGGCGCCCTCGCGCTGGGGCTGATCCGGGTCGACCCCGAAGGTCGCGCTGGGTGGCGAGTCGTGGATGCATTGCTGGTGGGCGGCTCCTCCTTCGTGCTGATCGGGATCGTGTCGCTTCCGAGCCGTGTCGTCGTCGGGTTGGACCAGTTGCCGACCGCCATGCAGGGCGCCCAGTCGCTGGCCGCGGGGGCGGCGGTCGTCATCGGCCTGGCCTTGCTCGCAGACGAAGGTCGCACTGAGCGGTGGGTTCGGTGGTGCTGGACCGCCGCCGGCGTTGCCCTCGTGTACACGCTCTCGGTCGCGGTCATGGACGTGGTGTCGCTCCGTTCCGGGACCGTGCCGCTCGAGGAGCTTCGATTCCAGGGCGGTGTCGCGCTGAGCGTGCTCTGGACGATCCTCGGCGTCATCGCGCTGGTCGCCGGTCTGCGATCCCGCAACGACGACCTGCGCCGAGGCGGTCTGGTGCTGCTGGGTCTCGCGACGCTCAAGGTCTTCCTGGTCGACCTGGCGAACCTGGACGTCGCATATCGGGTGATCTCGCTCGTGGTCCTCGGGCTCGTGCTGCTCGCGGCCGCGTGGCTGTGGCAGCGCAGCCAGCCGAAGCCACCGATCCACGGGAGCCTTCCGGGAGGCAGCGCAGGGGCAGCCTAGACCTGCCCTGACCTGGCGGAGCCTAGGCCACCGGGTCACATGAATCTGCAAATGGCGCCACAGGTCATGGACGACGCCCGGGACGACCCCGATCCTGGGATGCACATCCGCGGCGTGTGGCGCAGATGTGCATAGCGCCCAGTGGTGAGTCGGCGCCGACCGATATGGCGCGCATGGGCATAGCGCGCGGCTCTCGCCAGATGTCAGGGCTGGCACACTGTCTGCCTCATGCCGCTCGAGGAATACCGCCGCAAGCGCGACTTCACGAAGACCCCGGAGCCGCCGCCGGACCACGCCACGGCCACGTCCGGCCAGTCCGGGCGTTTCGTGGTGCAGCGCCACCGGGCGACGAGGCTGCACTACGACTTCCGTCTCGAGATCGATGGCGTCCTCGTCAGCTGGGCCGTCCCCAAGGGCCCGACCCTCGACCCGACCATCAGGCGTATGGCCGTCCATGTCGAGGACCACCCGATCGAGTACTTCGACTTCGAGGGCGTGATACCGGCGAAGCAGTACGGTGCCGGCGATGTCATCGTCTGGGACTGGGGCACATGGGAGCCCGAGGCGCCGACGCTCGAACCGAGACGAGCCGTCGCGGACGGTGAGCTCAAGTTCAGGCTCAACGGTCAGAAGATAAACGGTCGCTTCACGATCGTGCGGACGAGTCGGCGGCCAGGCACCGCGCCGCGCACCGCCTTCGAGGACGACGACGGCGAGCAGTGGCTGCTCATCCACAAACGCGACGAGTTCGCCGAAGCCGGCTGGGATGCCGAGGATCACCCGCAGAGCGTCAAGACCGGCCGGACCAACGACGAGGTCAAGGCCAATCGCGATGCGATCTGGATCAGCCAGCAACCGGCGGCGACCGCCGGGATCGACCTCTCACGTGCCGTCGAGGCGCCTCTTCCGCAACGGATCGAGCCGATGCTCGCGACCCTCGCGTCCAAGCCGTTCAGCGACCCGGACTGGCTGTTCGAGATCAAGTGGGACGGCTTTCGGGTGCAGGCCGTCGTCGACGACAGGAACGTCAGGCTCTGGACCCGCAACCTCAACGACGCCGAGGCCTACTTCCCCCGGTTGCTTACGCCGCCGGCGAAGTGGATCGATGCCACGAGCGCCGTGGTCGATGGCGAGGTCGTCGCGCTTGACGATGATGGTCGACCCGACTTCAGCCTGCTCCAGACGAAGCTCGGCGACAGGACGGCGAGCGGGCTCGTCTACCAGGCGTTCGACCTCCTGTATCTCGACGGACGCTCGCTGCTCGACGTCCCGCT
>CAYNGM010000233.1:0-1977 GCA_964396565.1 uncultured Anaerolineaceae bacterium
CGGACAGACGGTGTTGACGATCTTGAGTTCGTGCGCCCGCGACACCATCAAAGCGGCCAGCTTCTCGAACTTCCAGGGCGGCTGGGTGGACTGGCTGATGAGGGCCATCCGCTTGCGGCGCGGGATCGCCGCGTCCCACTCCTCCTCCTCATCGACCACGATCGCGTCCGGGGCGAAACCCAGCATGCCTACGACCTCGGCATGCTTGGGCGTACCGAGGAGGACGATCGTGTAGCCCTCGGCCACCAGGCGGGTCAACTCGCGGTGCTCCTGGATGACCCATGTGCAGGTGCCGTCGATGACCTCCAGCCCGCGCCCCTCCGCGCGCTCCATGACCTCGGGCCGGACGCCGTGCGCGCGGATGACGACCGCGGCGCCGTGGTCGACGTCGTCGAGCGTATCGACGGTCTTGATGCCGAGTGCCTGGAGGTCGGAGATGACGCCCTCGTTGTGGACGACCTGGCCGAGCGTGTGCGTCACCTTGCCGGCCGCGGACGCTTCCTTGGCCTTGTCGATCGCCTCGCGCACCCCATAACAGAAGCCGGTCCGCTGCGCGATACGGACCTCGGAGATCATGCCCACCGCGCGATTATCGCATGCGACCCCGTTCCGACCCTGCGATGCCTCGGCCTGCCGTTCCGCTCGACCGGGTCAGTCGTGTGCCGGCGCCTCCCAGAACCGACCGCGCTGTGCCACCGGGAGCAGGGCGGCGATCCGACCCATGATGACCTCGGTGGCGGCCGCTGGAGCCGCTTTCCGATCAAGACCCGCCGGCAGTTCGTCGGCCAGACGGAACGGCGAACCGACTCTCACCGTGACCCGGCCACCTGGGTGCGGGAGCTTCTGGCCGCGTGGCCAGCGCTCGAATGACCCGCTGATCCCCAGCGGGACGATCGGTGCACCCGTACGCAGCGCGAGCACCGCAGCCCCGTCACGGGCCGGCTGCAACTTCCCGTCGTGGCTTCGCGTTCCCTCCGGGAAGACGAACAGGACGTGACCCTCGTCAAGGATCCGCTTGGCCAACCGATACGCTTCGATGTCTCCGCCGTCCCTGTCGACCGCGTGGACGCCGCCGTTGACCGCGATGGTCCCGACGATCGGCCAGTCGAACAGCTCGCGCTTGCCGAGCCACTGCCAGCGTCGTCCGGTCCGTGGCATCAGGGTCGAGGCGATGACCGGGACATCCAGGTTGCTGGCGTGGTTGGAGGCGATGATCAACGGCCCATCGCGCGGGATCTCATCGACCGCGCCATCGATGCGCACCCGGGTGATCGCGGCCAGCAAGCCGCGCATCCCCGCGGACATCGCAAGCATCCACGGGACGAGGTCCTCGACGACAGGGGTGACCGGTCGCTTCGATGTGTCGGCACTCACCGACGACGAGCCTCGGCGTCGGCGATGGTCGCCACCACCGCGTCAACGGTCGCCTCGAACGAGTTCCCATCCGTGGACACGATCCGGGCGTCGGGGGCGACCCGCAGCGGCGCCACCGCCCGATGTGCATCCAGGTGGTCCCGCCGGCGCAGTGCCTCCAGAATGGCCTCCGCGTCGGGACCATCCGGGTCCAGCCCGCGCTCCTCCGCCCGCCGGCGCCCCCGCTCCTCGACCGACGCGTCAAGGTAGATCTTCAGGTCTGCATCGGGCAATACGACCGTCCCGATGTCACGCCCGGCCATGACGATGGCACCTCCGGCCGCTATCTCACGCTGCCGCTCCAGAAGGGCGGCGCGAACCGCAGGCACGGCGGAGACCGCGGACACGGCGGCGTCGATCGCCGGACCGCGAACATCGGCAGTGTGTTCGACACCACCGACCACGACACGGGACAGACGGCCGCGTTCGTCGGGCTCGATCGAGACGTCGGCCACCAGCAGGACCAGCCCGTCGGGATCGTCGACCGACACACCACGCGCCTCCGCAAGCCAGGTGATCGCCCGGTACAGCAGACCGGTGTCGAAGAACCGATAGCCGAGCCGC
>CAYNGM010000233.1:1987-3933 GCA_964396565.1 uncultured Anaerolineaceae bacterium
CGACGCTGCTCTTGCCCGACGAGCCCGGGCCATCGATGGCGACGATCATGGCGCTCACGACCGCAGGATAGCCGTCACGAGCCGTTGCCCTGCCTGCTTGGGCCATTCGTCCGGGAGCGTCCCCCACCGCCGCCGAGGCCGCGAACCTCCGGCGCCTTGAGCGGACGTACGGCACCGCTGCGCAGGCCATCGATACGGACTGGCCCGATGCGCACCCGAACCAGGCGATGGACGGGCGCCCCGACCGCGCCGAACATACGCCGAAGCTGGCGCTTCCAGCCCTGGGTGAGGGTCGCCCGATACCAGATGAGATCAGGGTCCGGTACGGGTCGCAGAAGGTCGGACAGACGCGCGGCTTCGACCGCGGTCATCGAGCGCAGATGGCCCAGCGTCGCGTGCCCCTCGTCAAGGTCCATCCCGCCCTTCAGGCGTTCGACCTGCCCGCCGTCGAGCGGGGCCGACAAGCCAAGCGCGTACTCGCGCTCGACCCCGTTGCGCGGATGCAACACCCGATCCGCCCAGCCTCCGTCGTTGGTCAGCAGGAGCATCCCCTCGGAATCCTGGTCGAGCCGTCCGACCGGGTAGAGGCGCGCTCCGTCAGGAACAAGCGCCGTCGGGACGAGGTCGAGGACGGTCGTCTCGGCGTGTCTATCGCGAGTGGTCGATGTCACCCCGGCCGGCTTGTGCAGCAGCAGGTAAGCCATGGCCGCGGCACCGCCGATGAGCCGGCCATCGACGGCGATGATCGCCTTGGCGGGATCCACCGCCATGCCTGTTGTCGCGCGCCGGCCGTCCACCGTCACGCGGCCATCGGCGATCAGCGTCTCGGCCCCGCGTCGCGAGGCCACGCCGGCGGCCGCGAGGACCTTCTGGAGTCGCTCGGTCGGCATCAGACGGTCGTCATCAGTCGGGTCGTCACAGTCGGGTCGTCATCAGTCGGGTCGTCATCAGTCGGCCGGCGCGACGGCCGCGTCGCCGAAGAGCGACTCCATGACCGGCTCGCCGCCCTCATCGGCCAATCGGTCGGCGACATCGACCTCGAGGGGCGGGAGTTCGTCGAGGCTGGCCAGCCCGAAACGCTCCAGGAACTCGAAGCCGGTCCCGTACAGGAACGGACGACCGGGTGCGTCGGAGCGACCAAGCTCCACGATCAGGCGCCGATGCAGCAGCGTCCGCACCGTGTAGTCGGAGTCGACGCCGCGGATCCGCTCGATGGCGGCCTTGGTGACCGGTTGGCGGTAGGCGATGATGGCGAGCGTCTCGAGGCTCGCAGGCGACAGCCGGATCGCGTCCACGCCGACATAGCGGGCGACCAGGGCGCCGCCCTCGGGAGATGTCGCGAGCTCCACCCGGTCACCGTCGATCAGGAGCCTGATCCCGCGCTCGCGGAGCGACATCTCGAGGTCGCCGAGCAGGGCATCGACGGTCGCCCGGTCCACGCCCGCCAGCGATGCGATCTCGCGACGGTTGAGCGGTCGTTCGGCGACGAAGAGCAATGCCTCGAGCGCGGCCTCGGTCAGCTCGATCGGCGGCCGCTCGATCGGTGGCCGCTCGCCGTCGGCGGCGTGGGGGGCTGGCTCGACGGCATCGTGGGGGGCTGGGTCGGCGGCATCGTTGGGGGCTGGCTCCGCGGCGCTCCCGGAGACGGCGTGTGGCTCGTCCGTCACGCGAAGGACTCCAGCGTCTCGTCGAGCGGCGACTCGTCGTCCGCGGCGACCGGGACTCCCGCCGCAAGACGTTCCTCGAGGGTCGTGCGTCGGGCCACGATGGGGCCCCACGGCTCTGCCTGCTCGACCACGATCTCGCGACGCTTCATCAGCTCGAGCATGGCCAGGAAGGTGACAATGACCTCAACCCGGCTGGCGGCATCACTGAAGAGCGACTCGAAACGCACGCGGGCTCCGACCGGGATGGCCTCCAGCAGGTGCTCGATCTTGTCGGCCACC
>CAYNGM010000234.1:0-3920 GCA_964396565.1 uncultured Anaerolineaceae bacterium
GCTTGACGATCGACGGGTGGGCCGCGGCCATGGCGGCCGTCTCGGCGGCAAGTTCAGCGTAGGTGTGGAAGCCCTCGTAGCCAGGCGGGAAGTCGCTCGCGGCACGGGTCGAGTTCGGCTCGTGGAGGCCCGGGCCGGCGAGCGTGACGGCGAGAACCGTCGCAAGCACGATCCGACCGGCACGCATCCGACCGGCACGCATGTGACCGGCACGTGCTCGGTCAGCACGCCCGATGGTTCCCATCATGCGCCGATGATGGCGGACGCCGCCTTACATGGCCACCCGCCCGGTCGTACGGCCGGGACGCAGACGGTCGTCAGCCGCCGAGATAGCGGTCGAACCAGGCGATGATGCGCTCGTTGCGATCGATGCGGCGATCGACCCGCCCGGCGGCCGCGTAGACGTGTGACTCCTCGGGGTAGAGGACGTACTCGACGGTCCGTCGCAGGTGGCGCAGGGCGATGAAGAACTGCTCGTTGTCGGCCGGCGGACAGCGATGGTCCGCCTCGCCCTGGAGCATGAGCAGCGGCGTGTGCACGTTCGCGACATTGCGCAGCGGTGACTGGCGCCAGAGCTTCTCGATGCCCTCGGCCGATAGTGGATCGCCGAGGAGGGACGCGCGGTCGTACTCGGGCCCGCTATCGGAGTTCGCCCAGGTGGCGATCTGGTTGGTGACGCCATTCTCGGAGACGGCAGCCCGGAATCGGTCTGTGGTCCCGACGAGCCAGTTGACCATGAACCCGCCGTAGCTCAGACCCATGACGCCGAGCCGTACCGGGTCGGCAAGGCCGAGCTCGATGACGTGATCGACGGCGGCATGGACGTCGTCGGCATCGACCCCGCCCCAATCGCCGAGTTGGGGCGCGATCCAGTCGCGCCCGTACATCGCCCCACCCCTGATGTTCGGCAGGACGACGCGATACCCGGCCGCGACGAGCAGCAGCACCTCGACGTGGGGGGTCGGTGCCCAACCGCCGAGCGGGCCGCCGTGGACGTCGACGATGGTCGGCAACGGGCCCTCGCCCGCGTCCGGTGGAGAGGCGATCCACGTCTCGATGTCGCCGCCGCGCCCCGGCGCCTCCGTCCGGCGCATGACCGGCGCGGGGTGGCGGGTGAGCCAGGCCGAGCCGAGACGTGAGCGGGTGCGCCAGAGGGGTATGTCGTCGTCGAGCTCGGCGGTCATGAGTTCCTGGGCGCGGGTCCCGAGTGTGCCGAGCACCGCGATCGTGCCGCTTGACGGCGAGATCGCCAGCGTGTGGGTCGTGGCATCGAACCACGGGCCGCCGGCATCGCGCGGTGCCGGGGTCGGCGGATCGATGGCGCGTCCCGTCGCTGGATCCAGTCGGAATCGATGGGGATGCGAGCGGCCGCGGTCGCTGACCGTGGCGACGATCGTCGCGTCGTCCATCCAGAACGGGCCATGGCGGCCGTAGACCATCCAGCCGTTGAGGTCCGTGTCGGCCCAGTTGCCGATGGGCCGATCCAGGTCCGGCGTGAGGGCATGCGGTGGTCGGCTGCCGTCCGCCGGCCCGAGCAGGATGCAGGGCGCGATGTCATCGAGTGGCTCCGGCTCCAGCACCCCGATCACGCCGAGCCAACGGCCGTCCGGGGAGTACGCGGGGTGGGTGGCCCAGCCACCCGGGGACATCACCTGGCGGGGCTCGGCGTAGCCGGCTGAGCCGCCCTTAGCGTCGGTTTCGGCTGAGCCGCCCTTAGCGTCGGTTTCGGCTGAGCCGCCCTTCGCGCCAGTCCCGGCCGGTCCACGAGTCGCGCCATCCACGTCCACGGCCCAGATGGTCGTACGTGGTCGCAGGTCCGCCTCGGCGCCGCGGTCGGCCTCGAAGGCGATGGTCCGGCCGTCCGGGTGCCATGTGATGTGGCTCACGCCCCAGTCACCGCCCGTGACCTGGCGGGCTTCGCCCAGCCCCCTGGTCGTGACGTCGACGACGAACAAGTGTGACCAGTGGTCGAGATGACCGAGCTCGTCCCAGCGCCAGTCCGTGCGGATGATGTGGCGAGCCGTCGGGGAGGGTGTCTCGACCGCCTTCCGGTCCTTGCGCTGCTTCGACGACCGGACATCCTGATCCACGGGGTCGAACGGTCCGACGGCGAAGCGCGGCGGATCGACGCTCGCGACGAATGCCAGCCGGGTGCCATCCGGAGACCACGCGACCTCGCTGACGCCACCGAACCCACGTCCGCGGTGGCGCCGGATGGAGCCGCCCCCGATCGACATCGTCAGCAGCGTCGTCGGCGTGTCGTCGTCGGTCGGATCCGAACGCAGGAAGGCGATGGTCCGCCCGTCGGGCGAGACGCGTGGCGAGCCGTCGCGGACGACGCCATCGGTCAGCCGCCTGGGTTTGGGGATGTCACGGCCGTCGAGTGCGATGGCGTAGAGGTGCGCGACGTACTTGTCCTCCCTCCCGATCCGCCGCGAGGATCGTGCAGCCACGATCGCGAGGCGGCCATCGGGGGACAGGTCGAGTTCCTCGACGACGACCTGACGCCGGATGTCGGACGGTCGGAGTGGGCGCAGCTCTGGCATGCGCAACAGCCTAGCGGCGGCGCTACGCTATGGCCATGACGATCCCACCGGGTGTGACAGCCCGTCTTGCCATCGCGCCTGAGGTGGCCGCTGCCCTCGCGGAGGGCACTCCCGTCGTGGCGCTCGAATCGACCCTCATCAGCCATGGTCTTCCATATCCACAGAACATCGAAGTCGCCTCGGCGTCGGAGGCGGCGGTGCGCGAGTCGGGGAGTGTCCCTGCGACCGTTGCCGTGCACGATGGACGGCTCCAGGTGGGACTTGATCCCGATGCGCTCCACGCCCTCGCGACAGCACCCGCGGGCTCGGTGCGCAAGGCAGCCCGTCCGTCACTCGCGATGGCGCTCGCGGAGGGCGGCTGGGCGGCGACCACCGTGTCTGCCACGCGGCCGGCATCACGGTCTTCGCGACCGGCGGCATCGGGGGCGTCCACCGGGGCGCGCTCGGCGAACCGGGGTCGACGACCATGCCCTCGTTCGACATCTCATCTGACCTTCAGGAGCTCGGCCGGACCCCGATGGTCGTTGTCTGCGCGGGTCCGAAGGCCATCCTGGATGTGCCGGCGACGCTGGAGTACCTGGAGACCCAGGGAGTCCCGGTCATCGCGGTAGGGCAGGACGAACTCCCCGGGTTCTTCGCCCGATCGTCCGGTCTGCGCGCGCCGTTCGCGACACCGGATCTCGCGGGCGCCGCCGACGTCGTCACCACCCACCTTGGGCTTGGTCTGGGGAGCGGGGCGCTCGTGTGCGTGCCGGTTCCGGCGGACGTGGCACTCCCCGATGACGTCGCAAGGGTCGCCATCGCGACGGCGGTCGCCGACGCCGATTCCGCCGGCGTGGGCGGTCCCGCGCTCACGCCGTGGCTGCTGGCCCGGATCGCCGAGATCACCGGGGGCCGGTCGGTCGTCGCGAACACCGCGTTGATCGTCAATGACGCCAGGCAGGCCGGCCACCTCGCGGCGCGCCTGGGTGCTCGGGGCTGACTCTCGGATCAGGCCAGACCCGCCTCCTCTCGCATCCTCGGGCTCTCCTGGACGGCCCAGCTGTTCCCGTCAGGATCGTCGAAGAAGATGAACGAGTTCCAGGTGTCACCCTTGCCGTCGACGAACCCGCTACCGTCGTGGTGGCGGATCGGACTGACCGGAACGCCACGAACCGTCAGCTCGGCGTGCGCCGCCTCGATGTCGACGACGGACAGCTGGAGACCCTTGAGCGAACCAGGGGTCATGTCCGTCAGGCCCTTGCCGATGGTCACCGAGCAACCGGAACCGGATGGCGTCAGCTGTACGACGCGGAAGTGCTCGTTCGGGGCGTGATCCACGTCCACCGCGAAGCCGACCTGGTCCGCGTAGAACTGCTTCGCACGATCGACGTC
>CAYNGM010000235.1:0-3917 GCA_964396565.1 uncultured Anaerolineaceae bacterium
TGGCGGCCGACATGCCCTGCATTCCAGCCCCATGCCGTTCGGCCACACCGAACGCCCGCAGGGTCGGGGCTCGGACGCGGCGCCACGGGCCGCGGGAGCGAGCCGGGCAGGGGGAGCGAGCCGGGCCGCGGGAGCGAGCGGGGACGCGGCGTCGAGCCGGGCAGGGGCGCCGATCGGCACCCATGTATGGCGTGGCGTGCCCGGTCGTGGTCCTCGATGACGCCGGGCTGGGGTTGCTGGCCGGCCTGCGGCACGTGCGCATCCACGACGCGACGATCGAGGCCGGTCGCTTCAAGAGTCTCCTCGAGCGAGTGGTCGAACGCCTTTGCCAGGATCTGGATGCGCTCCACGATTCCCTCGATGGTGGGGTCAAGGTCGGGGATCTCGCGCGCCCACACATCGAGGGCGTCGTCGAGGCCGTCCCTCTCGTCGGTCGCGTCCACGAGCCGAGTATCGAGAGGATGTCGTTCGATGTCAAGAATCTCGAGGTCAACCCTCTTGACATCGTGTCAGTCGTGCATATAGTTCGATTTCAAGATACTTGAGGTCGAACAGTACGACATCGAATGGTCTGGAGGAAGAGCGAGATGCTGCAGAATGACACCGCGACGATCTGGCCCCGACGCCAGGATCGCACCCGCTGCGAGCCCGTCTCGATGGCCGAGACGACCCAGGCGGCGGACCCAACGACAGCGGAGTTGCCCGAGTACGTGGTGCGGACGCCCCGGACCTCGCACGATACCGAGTTCGGACGCACCGGCTACACATCGCGCGACCTGCCCGGCGTGCGTGGTGCTGGCGGGCTGATCTCCTGGTGAGCGACGTGCCGGCCCCGCAAGCCGGCACGCGGAACCACACCCGGGGTGACGCCATCGGCAGACGCGGCACCCACGGCGCTCTCGACGAGCTGCTGGATGATGGCGAGCCCGACGATAGGCTCAACGTGACCCTTTGGCACTTGCCGTTGCTGTGTCAGTCCTACACTTCAACTTGCGTTCTGTCCGAGCGAGGTGCCCCGTTCTGGATGCACTACTCCGTTAAGAAGGTCACATAGCGGTGTCCGGAAACACGGGAACGCGATCCGTGGTGATGTGGTGGTTAGCTGGCTTGGCTGCGGGTGTGGCCGCTGCGCTTCTGCCGCTCGCCATCGGGTTCCTTGGGATCGCGATCACGGGACTGACCCTCGCTTGGGCAGCGATCACACGCCCTCGACTGGTTGTGTTGTCCGGCGTGTGCGCAGGGATCGGGGCGACGTGGTTGGCGTTGTCGAGCAGAGCATCGCTCGGCTGCTCGGGAGCGAACACCGCGACCGAGGGCTGTGTCGGACCAGATCTCTCCGGCTGGTGGTTGGTTCCGATAGCTTTCCTCATCCTCGCGGGCGTTCTCGCGCTGATGACCGCCCTGCGTCGGGCGGCGTAGCTCGACGCGTCGGCCACGAGGCCACGCCAGGCCGGCTCAGGGCCGCTGAGTTCGTAGCGGACGAGGGTGACGCCCGACGCAAACGTCGGGATCTGTAGCGAAGATCAGTCGTCCCATCGCGATGATCCGACACCGTCCTGGGCCTTGTCTCGATAGAACATCTGTTCTACCATCGGTGTCCGATGACGACGCCCAGAGGAGATGTGGCAGCCGCCGTGGCGGGCCTCCAGGCCCGCTGGGGTGCTGCAGCTCCGCGGACGCTCGGGGCACTCGCCCTCACCCCGGAGACGGCGCCAGCACCCTCCCCGGTGTCGGAGCCGCTCCCCGGTGACCGGGTCGTCCGGACTGGGTTCGACGCCCTGGACGCCATCCTGGGACCGGGTGGTCTCCCGACATCGGCCAGTGTCGCCATCCGCGGAGACGGCTCGAGCGGTCGGACCACCCTCGCCCTGCGGACCGTCGCGGAGGCCCAGACGGGTGGGGCCGTCGTCGCCTGGCTGGACCTGTCGCGCAGCCTGGACCCGGTGGAGGCGGTGAGTCGCGGGGTCCTGCTGGACTGGCTCGTGGTCATCACCCCGGAGAGCCTGGACGAGGGTCTGCGTATCGCCGGCGCGCTGCTGGCCGGTCGGGCCGTGGACCTGCTGGTCCTGGACCTGCCCGGTGGCCGGCTCGCCCGGACGGACACGCCTGCAAAGGTCGCCGACCGGCTCCATCGGCTGGCGGCCCTCGCCCG
Organism: uncultured Anaerolineaceae bacterium; assembly: GCA_964396565.1. Classification (GTDB taxonomy): domain Bacteria; phylum Chloroflexota; class Limnocylindria; order Limnocylindrales; family CSP1-4; genus SPCO01. The sequence continues at coordinate 2,153 of CAYNGM010000235.1, forward strand.
CCGGGCGGAGACCCTGCTCCTGGTCCTCGATGGCCCCGTCACGGGCGGCGGACTCGCCACCGCGGTGGACCAGGCGACCGGCATCCGCCTGGAGTTGGCCCGTCGATCGTGGATCCGCCTGGGACGCGACGTCGTCGGTCAGCGCACGGAGGTGCACGTCGCCCACGACCGACACGGACCGGCGGGACGGCGGGCGACCCTCCGGATCCTCTATGCCGAGGGCGGCGAGCGGGACGCCTGTCTCGCCCGGGATCCGCTCCTCGTCGACCACGCCCCCGCAGCCGAGGCCCCCGATCGCGAGATGGACCATGCGACGCCTGCACGCCTTCGTGCCGCATCTCTCCCTGGGCCTGGCGGCGGCCCGACGCTCCGAGCCCTTCCCGGCCGGTCCGCTCGTCCTGGGCGGTCGTCCGTGGGATCCGGGCCTGGTCATCGACGCGAACCCGGACGCGCGAGCGCTCGGCGTGCGCCGGGGCATCCCGCTCGGGAGCGCCCACCGACTCGTCCCTGAGGCGACCTTCATCGACCCGGACCTCGACGCGGACCGGGTCGCGGCGGAAGCCGTCTTCGAGGCGCTCGGCCGCCTCAGCCCGAGCCTCGCGGGTCGGACGGAGGCCACGGACGTGGCATTCGGCCAGTTCGAGCTGGGGATCGACGGGCTCGAGCCGCTGTGGGGCCCCGAGCCCGCGCTCGTCGAGCGGGTCTATCGAACGGTCCGTGGCGCGCTCCCCGGGGAGGGGAGGGATCCGGTCTTCGCGCCACGTATCGGGGTCGCCGGCACGCACTTTGCCGCCACCATCGCCGCCGTCCACGCCCGTCCCGACGAACCCGTCCTTGTCCCACCCGGGGGCGAGGCGGCCTACCTGGCGGAGCTCCCGTCGGCTCTTCTCACGACCGATGGCGACGTCCGGGCTCGCCTGACACGGTTCGGGCTCCGGCGCATCGGTGCCGTGGCCGACCTCGCGCGCTCCGCGCTCATCGCCCGGTTCGGCGAGGAGGGAGCTCGCATCCACGCCCGTGCCCGGGGTGAGGAGACGGAGCCGTTTCGTGTCCGCCGGTCGCCGGATCGACTGGTCCTCGGGCTGCCCATCGAGCCGCCAGTCGAGGAGCTGGAGCCGCTCCGCTTCGTCCTCCACCGGCTCGTCGGGGCGTTGACCGCGCAGCTCACGGGCCGGGGACTCGCGGCGGATCGGGCTACCCTGACCCTGGAGCTCGACCTCGCCTTCGCCCCGACCGGGACCGCGCCGCGGATGGAGGTCGAACAGCGCTTCCCGGAGCCCACCGCGGACTCCGATGCCGTCGAACGCCTGCTCTTCGCCCGGCTGGAGCGGCAGCCGCCACCGGCTGCGGTCGCCCAGCTCGGGCTGGAGTTGCGTGGCACGGTCCCGGCTGCCGGGCAGCAACTCCCGCTGTTCGTGCCCCAGGCCGCCCGGACCGCCCGGCTCGGCTGGCAACTTGCGCGTCTCGCGCTGACCTACGGGGAGGACCGCATCCAGCGGGTCGCCATCACCGATCCGGAGGCACCGCTGCCCGAGGATCGCTGGCGATGGGTGCCCATCGATCTCATCGAGGCCGGATCGTGACCCGGGCGCTGCGCGAGCACCCTGTGATCGATGTCGAACTCGACGACGAGGGCCGCCTCACGGCCATCCGCTGGAACGGACGTCGCGAGGCGGTCGAGGTCTGCAATCGATGGCGGGTCGAGGAGGCCTGGTGGCGCGATCCGATCGCCCGCGAGTACCTCAAGGTGGTCGGCGAACGCTGG
>CAYNGM010000236.1:0-3902 GCA_964396565.1 uncultured Anaerolineaceae bacterium
TCCCTGTCGCGGCCCCTTCCCGGTGCGCAGCTCGGTTTCCCACCGGGTGGGCGTACGGACGAACGAACGAAGGAGTCGCCCCGCCCGACCCGCCCGGCTCGCCCGGTCCGCCTTGGCCACGGGCATCCCTGTCGCGGCCCCTTCCCGGTGCGCAGCTCGGTTTCCCACCGGGTGGGCGTACGGACGAACGAACGAAGGAGTCGCCCCGCCCGGACCGACCTCTGGGCCCTTCCTTCGCCGAGTCGCCCACCGGGTGGGACAGACGACGATCGAAGGGTTCCTCCGCCCGTCGGTGATCGGCGCTCCGACCGCTCGTTCTTCGGTAGGACCACGGGGTGGGAATCCGGGCGGACCCGGGCTAATGCGGTGGGAGCGGGACTCTTGAGCGGACCCGGGCCGGTGTAGGACCACGGGATGGAGACCCGAGCGGACCAGGGACGGGGATCCGGGCGGACCCGGGCCAAGGCGTGACGGAGTGGGATGGGGGTCCGGGCGGACCGGGGTCAAGGCGTGACCACGGACACGGGACGCCGGCCCTACGCGAGATCCAGCGTCCGACACTCCGCCTTCAGCCGATCGCGATGGTCCGGGTGGGCGATCCCGATCAGGGCAGCAGCCCGCTCGCGCAGGCTTCGACCGAACAGCTCGGCGACACCGTACTCCGTGACGATCGTCCGAGCATGCGCACGTGTCGTCACCACCCCGGACCCCTCGGTCAGCGATGCGACGATGCGCGAGACGGTCCCGCTCGCGGCGGTCGAAGGGAGTGCGATGATCGCTCGGCCCTCGCGCGCCAAGGCGGCCCCCCGGATGAAATCCATCTGGCCGCCCACGCCGCTGTAGAGTCGATGCCCGATCGAATCGGCGACCACCTGGCCGCTGAGGTCCACCTCGATCGCGGAGTTGATCGCAGTCATCCGGCTGAACGAGCGGATCACGTGCGTGTCATTCGTGAAGTCGACCGGGCGCATCTCGATCATCGGGTTGTCGTGGGCGAACTCGTATAGCCGGCGACTGCCCATCATGAAGGCGGTCACGATCTTCCCGACATTGCGCTCCTTGCGCGATCCATTGACGACGCCGGCTTCGACGAGGTTGACGATGCTGTCCGTGAACATCTCGGTGTGGACGCCGAGGTCGCGTCGATCCGTCAGGGCAAGCGCCGTGGCCGCGGGGATCGCCCCGATCCCGAGTTGGAGGGTCGCCCCATCGGGGACAAGATCCGCGACGTGCTCACCGATCCGTCGCTCCACTTCGCCGATCGGATCGACGGCGCGCTCGAAAGGCGGCTGATCGACCTCGATCGCGAGGTCGATGTCATCGATGTGGATGAAGCTCTCGCCGAGCGTCCTCGGGAGGGCCGGGTTGAGCTGTGCGATGACGGTCGTGGCGGCGCGGATCGCCGCGTGCATCGCCTCCACCGACACGCTGAGCGAGCAGAACCCATGGGCATCGGGTGGCGTGACGTTGATGAACACGTGATCGAGCGGGACGGCACCAGTCTCGAACAGCCGAGGGACGTCGGACAGGAAGACGGGCACATAGTCCGCACGGCCCTCGTTGATCGCCGAGCGTGCATTGGGCCCGATGAACAGCGCCCGGTGCCTGAAGTGCGACGCCATCTCGGGCGCTAGATGCGGTCCGGCGCCCTCGGTATGCAGGTGGACCATGCCGACGTCACGGAGTTCGGCGGCGCGTTCGACAACGGCATCGAGCAGGACCGTGGGCACTGCCGCGGCACATTGGACATAGACCTGGTCGCCTGACCGGATCCCGGCGACGGCTTCGGCTGGACTGACGATACGCATGAGGGGATGATGCCCCGGATGGAGCCCCGACGACCGTGCCGACCGGCACATTCCGACGGTCTCCTCGACCGTGCCATGGCCTCTTTCTGGGATCTTGTCGCTTGACTGTCGTGGCCCCTTCCCGGTGCGCAGCCCCTTCCCGGCGCGCAGATGCTCGGCTGCTCCCTGTCGCGGCCCCTTCCCGGTGCGCAGCTCGGTTTCCCACCGGGTGGGCGTACGGACGAACGAACGAAGGAGTCGCCCCGCCCGGACCGACCTCTGGGCCCTTCCTTCGCCGAGTCGCCCACCGGGTGGGACAGACGACGATCGAAGGGTTCCTCCGCCCGTCGGTGATCGGCGCTCCGACCGCTCGTTCTTCGGTAGGACCACGGGGTGGGAATCCGGGCGGACCCGGGCTAATGCGGTGGGAGCGGGACTCTTGAGCGGACCCGGGCCGGTGTAGGACCACGGGATGGAGACCCGAGCGGACCAGGGACGGGGATCCGGGCGGACCCGGGCCAAGGCGTGACGGAGTGGGATGGGGGTCCGGGCGGACCGGGGTCAAGGCGTGACCACGGACACGGGACGCCGGCCCTACGCGAGATCCAGCGTCCGACACTCCGCCTTCAGCCGATCGCGATGGTCCGGGTGGGCGATCCCGATCAGGGCAGCAGCCCGCTCGCGCAGGCTTCGACCGAACAGCTCGGCGACACCGTACTCCGTGACGATCGTCCGAGCATGCGCACGTGTCGTCACCACCCCGGACCCCTCGGTCAGCGATGCGACGATGCGCGAGACGGTCCCGCTCGCGGCGGTCGAAGGGAGTGCGATGATCGCTCGGCCCTCGCGCGCCAAGGCGGCCCCCCGGATGAAATCCATCTGGCCGCCCACGCCGCTGTAGAGTCGATGCCCGATCGAATCGGCGACCACCTGGCCGCTGAGGTCCACCTCGATCGCGGAGTTGATCGCAGTCATCCGGCTGAACGAGCGGATCACGTGCGTGTCATTCGTGAAGTCGACCGGGCGCATCTCGATCATCGGGTTGTCGTGGGCGAACTCGTATAGCCGGCGACTGCCCATCATGAAGGCGGTCACGATCTTCCCGACATTGCGCTCCTTGCGCGATCCATTGACGACGCCGGCTTCGACGAGGTTGACGATGCTGTCCGTGAACATCTCGGTGTGGACGCCGAGGTCGCGTCGATCCGTCAGGGCAAGCGCCGTGGCCGCGGGGATCGCCCCGATCCCGAGTTGGAGGGTCGCCCCATCGGGGACAAGATCCGCGACGTGCTCACCGATCCGTCGCTCCACTTCGCCGATCGGATCGACGGCGCGCTCGAAAGGCGGCTGATCGACCTCGATCGCGAGGTCGATGTCATCGATGTGGATGAAGCTCTCGCCGAGCGTCCTCGGGAGGGCCGGGTTGAGCTGTGCGATGACGGTCGTGGCGGCGCGGATCGCCGCGTGCATCGCCTCCACCGACACGCTGAGCGAGCAGAACCCATGGGCATCGGGTGGCGTGACGTTGATGAACACGTGATCGAGCGGGACGGCACCAGTCTCGAACAGCCGAGGGACGTCGGACAGGAAGACGGGCACATAGTCCGCACGGCCCTCGTTGATCGCCGAGCGTGCATTGGGCCCGATGAACAGCGCCCGGTGCCTGAAGTGCGACGCCATCTCGGGCGCTAGATGCGGTCCGGCGCCCTCGGTATGCAGGTGGACCATGCCGACGTCACGGAGTTCGGCGGCGCGTTCGACAACGGCATCGAGCAGGACCGTGGGCACTGCCGCGGCACATTGGACATAGACCTGGTCGCCTGACCGGATCCCGGCGACGGCTTCGGCTGGACTGACGATACGCATGAGGGGATGATGCCCCGGATGGAGCCCCGACGACCGTGCCGACCGGCACATTCCGACGGTCTCCTCGACCGTGCCATGGCCTCTTTCTGGGATCTTGTCGCTTGACTGTCGTGGCCCCTTCCCGGTGCGCAGCCCCTTCCCGGCGCGCAGATGCTCGGCTGCTCCCTGTCGCGGCCCCTTCCCGGTGCGCAGCTCGGTTTCCCACCGGGTGGGCGTACGGACGAACGAACGAAGGAGTCGCCCCGCCCG
>CAYNGM010000237.1:0-3896 GCA_964396565.1 uncultured Anaerolineaceae bacterium
ATCGGCGAGTCGGGCATAGGCAGGCAACGAGACCCGCGAGGCCGGATCGGGGATCCCCCCTCCCGGGTCGTGGCAGGCCACGACCCCAAGGGCGACAAGCTCGTGTGCGACCGACTCGATCGCATCGGCGAGCTCGTCTGCGGCCGGCATCGGGATATGGAAGGTCACCAGTCGTGGAGCCGCCTCGAACAGACAGCCCTCGGGAGTCCCGTCAGGGCGCCGACGGACGACTCCGCCCGGCGGGTCATCGACCCCGAAGTCGGCCATTGCCAGCGCGGCATGGCTGGCCCACAGAGCGTGGTGATCGTGGGCCCACAGCGCGATGCGACGGCCTGGCGCAACGACCTCCAGGTCGTCGGCGGTCGGCCAGCCACCCCAGCGATCGCTGTCCCAGCCATGGCCATCGAGCCAGATGTCAGGATCCGGGCGCGCCTCATGGGCAGCGCGGATCACGGCCAGACCCTCGTCGAGGGTCGGCGCGGTCGTCAGGTCGATCTGGCGCGACGCGAGGGCGGCCTGAGCAAGGTGCAGGTGGGCATCGGTCAGGCCCGGGATCGCCACCCGGTCGGTCTCGAGCCTGATCCGGCGGGTGAACGGGTCGGCCCGGCTCTCGAGGTCCACCTCCGACCCGGCGAAGGCGACCCGTCCGTCACGGAGACCGATGGCCTCCACCCAGCCGAAGCCGTCATCGCCGGCGAGGGTCGCGATCCGTCCGGTGATGAGCGTGTCGAGCGGCATCCCGATCAGGCGTCCGTGGCAGGAGCCCCGTCGGTCGCGGCTTCGGCGGTCGCGGCATCGGCGGTCGTGGCATCGCGCGCGACCACGGAAAGGGGGCTGGACGGGACGCCTGGGTCCACGCGCCACTTCGGCAGGTCCATGCCCAGAGCGGCGGCGAACGGATCCTCCGCGTGCAGATCGGCGGTGGCACCCTGGACCCCGATGTTCGGATCACGGAACAGCACGCTGCCGACGCCCGCCACCAGGACCGCGAGGGCGACGACGAACATGACCGTGGACGTCCCCACGAGATCGGAGATGGCGCCCACGACGATGATCGGCAGGAAGCTCGAGACCGACACGATCATGTTGAGGATGCCGAAGACACGACCGCGGACATCCTCCGGCAGGTCCTCCTGGAGCTGCGTCTGCGACGGGATCGCGACCATGCCGTAGGCGACCCCGGCGATGAACGCGATGAACACCACGACCCCGAGCAGCGAGGTGATGGCGGACAGATCGAGACCGCTGGCAGCGTCAGCCCTCTGGAGCAGGCGACTGATGGGGCCTGCGACGGAGAGCAGGGCAAGCATCACGCCGAGAGTGATGAGTCCACCCTCGATTACCCGCCGACGAGGCAGGTACTTCCCGTAGGCATTGAGCAGCAGGATGCCCATCACGATGCCGCCGCCGAGCGGCAGGACGATGACCGCGAAGTCCTTTGGCTGGAGCCCAAGGCCCGCCTCGGCGAAGTCTGGTCCGAGGACGCCGAGGACTCCGACCAGCGAAGCGGTGATGCCGAGATAGATGAGCGACCAGCCGATCGATCGATTGGCACGGATGAACCCGATGCCCTCGCGGAACTGGTCGACCGTGGTCGCGATCGCCTCGCGAGCGCCACCGCTACCGTCACCGTTCGTCGACGGGGCGCGCGCTGGCGGCGGTGAGGCCGGCAGGGTGAAGCAGAAGATCGCGGCGAGGAAGTAGAGCGCCGCGACGGTCAGGATCACCGCCTGGGGACCGGCGACGTTGATGACGAGCGGACCGAGCAGGGCGAAACCGATGGCGAACGATGCGTTGAGGGTCAGGGTGAACACGCCGTTGGCCGCGAGCAGCTGTCGTCGCGGCACGACCTGCGGGATCATCGCTGCTTCTGCCGGCGCGAAGAAGACGGTGACGGTCGAGACGAAGATGTTGAGCAGCAGGAGCAGCGCGAAGTTGTCGCCGACCAGCACCAGGGCGACGATCGCGATGCTCCGCAGGACGTTCGTCGCGACCAGCATCACCCGTCGGTCGACGCGGTCGACGTAGACCCCGGCGACCGCCGAGAAGAGCACGGCCGGGACGAGGAACGACAGGATCAGCAGGCTGACCGCGGTCGTCGCCTGTGTCTCCGAGACGATGACGGTCAGCCCGAACAGGACCATGTTGCCGCCGATCTGGGTGGCGGCCTGCGACAGCCACAACCGGAGGAACGGGCCGTTGCGGAACACCGCCAGCGCGTTCTCGCCGGTCAGCGCCTGGTTGTCGTACGGAACGACCTCGCCCGATCCCTCCCCTGGCGTCGCGCCCCCTCGGTCCTCCCGTTCCGCGCGGTCAGGGGCGACTGCCGGCTCGGTCACTGGCCTCTCCCCGCATCGACGGCGGCGGTCACCTCAGGGTCGCCACGCTCATCGAAGGACACGATGCGGCGTTCGAGAGTGACTCTCTCGATGAGGACGTGGCGACCGCAACCGAGGCAGCGCAATCCGATATCCGCGCCGAGTCGATCGATCCGCCAGCGGTCACCACCGCACGGGTGCGTCTTGCGCAGACGCACGATATCGCCAAGGAACAGGGTCAGGACGGGTCGGGCCGGCACGGCGGGGAGGGTATCAGAGGATCGGTCTGCCATCCGCGGGAACAAGGTCCCGGTCGGTCGCTGGGACGTCCACGCGATCGACCGGCGTGACCTCCACGGTCACGTCCGGCTGGGTCGCGGCGAGCTGGGCGATGATCCCGCCGGAGCGGGTCAGTGATCCGGTCAGCTTGTCCGGCGGTCCGATCGCCACCAGCTCGAATGGATCGCCCAGCGGTGTTCCATCGACCGTGGCCGAACCAGGCGCACCCATGACCACGACTCCAGGCACCAGACGGACATCCTCGATGGCCAATGCCTCGGCACCGGCATTGCGCAACTCGTTGACCAGGTCCTCGACCCCGCCACCATCGATCGGCCCCCGGATCGACAGCACGACACCGGAACCGGTCGCCGCATCGATGCCGGCGTACAGACGGACACGGCGCAGGTCGGCACGCAGCTCGTCCACGGAAGCGTCACCGCGCTGCGCGTTCTGGGTCAGGTTGGCCAGATCGCGCTCGAGCGTCGCGACCTCACGTCGAAGTTGGTCGTTGCGATCATTGAGATTGGCAACGAGGACGGTCAGGTCCTGTGACGACAGCCCGGCGAAGGCCTGGTCGCCGGTCTGCGAACGCAACTGGACGACGACGAGCAGGCCGAGCACGAAGGCGACCGCGGCGACGGTCAGCTGGTTGCGCCGGATGTGCATCAGGACGGCCCCATCGACGGCGACACCGTGGGCGACGGCGCTGCCTCGCTCGGCACCGGTCGTGCGTAGCGCAGGGTCACGGTCCCGGCGAACGCCGGAACCTCTACCTCGTCAGGCTCGGCGAACGACACCTTGATGCCATACGTATCGGCGCGGGCGATGATGAAGTCCACGAACCCGGGTGCCGCGGAGAGCCTCGGGTACAGGTCGCGTGGCCCAAGCGCCGTCACCTGGTATGGGGCCGCCAGATAGGCGGAATTGACGAGCACCGACGGACCGATATCGATGATCGCGCTCGTCGGGGTCATCCGCTCGCCGTTTATGGAGATCGCCCCCGCCCCGGCCGCCCAGAGTTCCTCCACGACCGTTCGCAGGTCACGTGCCCCGACGAGGTAGTCGGACTCGTTGGCGCCCGGCGCCACCGGCTCGGACGAGTCCTCGAGCTGGAGGACCATCCCGGGGCCCCTGAGTGGGATCAGGCCGGCTGCGATCCGGGCGTCCTGGAGCTCGGCATTGAGCTCGCGGACGACCGCCGCCGATCCGGCCCCGGCACCCTCCTCATCCCCGATCCGGGCGCGCAGATCCAGGATGTTCGCCTTGAGCGCCTCCTGCTGTGACTGCAGCTTCGTC
>CAYNGM010000238.1:0-3895 GCA_964396565.1 uncultured Anaerolineaceae bacterium
GGGGCGTCGGCGGGCGTGAGCGTATGCGCGGGATCGGGCGCGTGGTCGGGCGCGGGCGTACGGACGTGCCCAGGGTCGGAGGGCGCGGGATCGGACGCGGGATGGAGACCCCTCTCAGCCACGGAGCCACTCCAACTGGTCCTCGAGCGTTGCACGCAAGGCAAGCCGGCCACGATGGATGCGCGACTTGACCGTCCCGAGCGAGACACCCGTCATGTCGGCGATCTCGTGGTAGTCGTAGCCCTCGACGTCGTAGAGAGTGATCGCGGTTCGCTGGTCCTCCGTGATCATCGACAGGGCACGTGCCAGGATGCGACTCCGCTCGGCATCGATGGCCGTGCGCTCCGGGTCGGCGGCAGGTCCCGCCCGAGGCTGCCAGGTCTCGTCGTCGAGTTCCGGATAGGGCTGGACCGGTCGACGCTTGCGTGCTCGCTGCGTGTCCATGGCGGCGTTGACGCAGATCCGGTTCAGCCACGACTTGACGCTGCCGCCGCGGAACGCGTCAAGGTTTCGATAAGCGGAGAAGAACGCCTCCTGCACGACGTCGGACGCCTGGTCTCGATCAGGGACCATGCGCACGATCAGGGCGAACAGCTGGTCCTGATAGAGCGTGACGAGGTCGTTGAAGGCATCGAGATCGCCGCTGCGGGCACGCTCGATGAGGATCAGGTCGCGGCGCTGGACGGGGTCGTCGGTGACCGTCGTCGAGCGAAGGCCCTCCACGGTCGGTGGGTCCCTCCGGACGGCGATGTGGGTGGACGCGAAGCCGGGCGAGTCTAGCATCGCCCCGGGAGACGCTGTCGGGCGGTCAGGGGTTCCGGCGGCCATGGATCCCTGGCCGGGGACATGTACGATGTAGCGACGGGCCGAAGTGGCGGAATGGCAGACGCTGCGGTCTCAAACACCGCTGAGGGCAACCTCGTGTGGGTTCGAATCCCACCTTCGGTACCACGAGCCACGAGGACGAGCCACGACCCGTCACCAGCCCTTCATCGGGTATCCCACCGACCATCTGCTGGCCTCCTTCCGCGACCCCACGGCCGCGGCGCGGGCGGCCGCCGCACTCGTGGCCGGGGGCATCGAGACCGGGGATATCACCATCCTGCGTGGCGACATTGGCGCGGAGCGTCTGGACGGGACCGGTCGCGCGCACGGCCCGGGTGCACGGATGCGCCGGATCCTGTCATTCACGGTGATGGACCAGATGCCCGACATCGCATGGCATGAACGCACGGTCCGCGACGGCGGGGTGGTCCTGATGATCAAAGTGCGCGGCGATGAGGCCAAGGCGACGGCGATCTCGACCGTCCGCAACCACGGCAGCCACTTCGTGAACTACTACGGTCGCTTCGCCACCGAGGACGTCCTGCCCTGGCAAGGCCCGGAGCCATCGATCCCAAGCATCCTCAAGCGCTGACGAGAACCCCGCCGGAGATCACGGTCACGGGCGTGGCCAGTCGGGCCGGCGACAGAGCCCGCTCATATTCATGCGCTGTTCATGTCCCGTCACCCGGATCCATGCCCCTCGACGGGTACGGTCCGACCCATGGACATGACACGACCGACGTTCGTGTGCGCGAGCTGTGAGGCCGAGATCGCGCACAAGCCCACCTTCCATGTAGGTCTCGCGTTCTGCTGCGCCGGCTGCGTGGCCGATGGACCCTGCCGGTGCTCCTATGACGAGGAGGTCACCGATGACCATGCTCTCTTCTCCGCCTTCGCCCTCCTCGAGACGCCGGTCGTCGCCGGTGCCGCTGCCGAGCGCACCAGGGCGGCCCGCGCCCGCGACGCACGCCTCGGTTCCGATCTCCTCGAGCGCCTGGTCGGCGCTACAGGCTGAGTCCCAGCGCGGTTTCGAATCCGTTCGGGGCGGCGCAGACCCGGAACTCTGGCGAAGGCTGCAGTCGATCAGCGAGGTCCTGGACCACGCGGTCGTGGCCGACGATCGCGGGCTTGCCGCGGTCGGGCGGCGCATCACGTTTCGTGAGACGGACGGGGCGCGTATGACGCTGGCCCTGGTGATCCCGGGCGACGGCGATCCCCGGCAGGGCTGGGTCGCGATCGATTCACCCCTGGGTCGGGCCCTGCTTGGCGCGCGGGTCGGTGATGAGGTGACGGTCAGGGCGCCCGCCGGTGACAGGACGGTCCGCATCGAGGCCATCGCCTGAACGCCCGCATGCTCGCCTATGCTGCGGGCATGCGGGCCACCGACCTTCCTCCCTCGCCGATGCTGCCGGCCATCCTGGCCTGCATCGGTGACGGTGCGGACAGCGCGTCCGTGGTCGAGGGCCTGCGTGGCGCAGGCGTGGAGCCGGCACCGGGCGTGGTCGACGGTCTGATCATGCAGGCCGTATCGCTCGGTCTGGCACGTGTGGCCGGTGATGGACCGCGCGGTCGTCGCTTTGTCCTGACCAGCCTGGGCGTACGCAGACTCGCCGGTGAGGGCATCGGAGCCGACGACGCCGAACGACTGCGCGAACTCGAGGGCCTGCGCACGGATCTGACGGCGACGATCGCCCACGAGCTGCGCACGCCGCTCACTGCCATCCGGACCTGTGCCGGCCTGCTCCTCGCCGAGGACACGGACCCGACCCCTGAGCAGCATCGAACCCTGGTCGAGACGATCGTGCGCAACGCCGAGCGGATGCAGCGGGTCGTGGGCGACATCCTTGATCTCGCCCGGTTCAGGACCGGGGCGATCGTCCTCCAGCCCCGTCGCTTCGACGCGGTCGCGATGGCCGAGACTGCGGTCGCGACCTTGGCACCCGTCGCGGTGAGCCGGGACCTGACCGTGACCCTGGAGGCTCCCGTACGTCCGGTATCGGTGTTCGCGGACCACCGCCGACTCGAGGGAGCGCTGGTGAACCTGTTGTCCAACGCCCAGCGGTTCGCCGCTGATGGTGGCCGGGTGGATGTGTCCGTGGCGCGAGTCGGCGACGACCTCCGTATCGCGGTCCGCGACGATGGGCCGGGGATCGCGCAGGCCGACCAGGCGATGCTGTTCGAGCGGTTCTTCGTGGGTCGTCGCGATGTCGGGGGGCAACGTGATGGGGTCGGCCTGGGGCTCCCGATCGCGCTCGCCATCGCCGGTGCTCACGGCGGCCGGATCGACGTCGACAGCACCCCGGGGATGGGCAGCACGTTCACGCTCATCGTTCCGGTCGACGGGCCGCCATCGGGTGGTGGGGCCGACTGACGATGCGGGTGCTGGTCGTTGATGATGAGCCGGACGTCGTCGAGTCGATCCGCCTTGGCTTCGACCTCCAGTGGCGCGAGGTGGACGTCATCGGGGTCGGGACCGGCGAGGCAGCGCTCGATGCCGTCGAGCACGAGCGTCCCGATGTCGTGTTGCTCGATATCGGCCTGCCGGATATCGATGGGTTCGAGGTCCTTCGCCAGATCCGGCTCTTTTCCGACGTCCCGGTGCTGGTCCTCACCGCGCGCGACGACGCGATGGACAAGGTCAAGGGGCTCGAACTCGGGGCCGACGACTATGTCACCAAGCCGTTCAACCACCTGGAACTGACTGCCCGTCTGCGGGCCGTGCTGCGTCGGATGGCCATGCCAGCTCCAGTCAGTCGGGCTCCATCGTTCCGTTCGCGTGATCTCGAGGTGGACTTCGCGGCCCGCGAGGTCCGCCTGCACGGTGCCCGCCTGGATCTCACCCCGACCGAGTACCAGCTCCTCTACCACCTCGTCCGCAACGCGAACCACGTGTTGACTCACGGGACGCTGCTCGCCAAGGTCTGGGGTCGCGAGTACGTGGACGAGGTCGACTACCTGCGGGTCTATGTCCGGCGTCTGCGTGACAAGCTCGGTGACGACCCGGAGCATCCGCGCTACATCCGCACCGAACGGGGTCTGGGCTACCGCTTCATCACGGATTGAACGACGG
>CAYNGM010000239.1:0-3889 GCA_964396565.1 uncultured Anaerolineaceae bacterium
ATGCTCGGGTAGCGGATGCCGAAGTCCTTGGTCCGGTCGAACACGTGGTCGAGGCCACTGATGATGGTCGCCTTGATGGCAGGCACGTTGAGCGAGAACTGGAGGGCGCTGCGCAGGCGGACCGGGCCGCGCTCCAGCTTGTCGGCCTGGGTGGGCACGAAGCCCTTCCCGAAGTTGGTGGTGACGTCCATGAGCATCGTGCTCGCGGTCAGGGTCTCGTCGTCGATGCCGATTAGGTAGTCGATGGGCTTGATGGACGAGCCCGGCTGGCGCCAGCCGTCGGCAAGGACGTCGAACTGGGGCTGGAACTTCTTGGACCCCTTGCCGGTGTAGTTGGCACTGCCTACGTAGGCCAGGATCTGGCCCGTCCGGTAGTCCTCGATGGCAGCCGCCGCGTTGTGGATGTTGCGACCACGCAGGTTCAGTATCCAGCCCCACTGTCCCTTGGGGATGCCCCAGGCCTTGAGGACGGCGCGCGGGTCCTTGGCGTGTGGCGCACGTGCGGCCGCATAGACGTACTTCTCGGCGGTCTGCTGCATCTTCCAGTCGAGCGTGGTCGTGACGCGGTAGCCCCCGGTGTCCACTTCGGGGCAGTCGCCGGGCTCGTCCGGACAGAGGATCCGCGCGAGCTCGGCGCGAACCTGCCAGACGAAATGGGCGGCGCGCCAGGCGGCCGGCACCGGGGCCTTGATGACCGCGACCTCGTCCTTGGCCGCTTCGTACTCGGCCGCTGGATGGCGATCGCCGGACAGGGTCGAGAACTCCTTCATCCGGTCCAGGATGTAGTTGCGGCGCACGATGATCTCGCTGTCGGCCGGGATCCGCAGCTCCGAGTTCGTGCACTCGGGTTCCTCGTCTTCGCTCGGCGTCTCCGCCGGCGCCCCAGGATCGAGACACACCTCGACGGCGTTCTTGAGCAGGTCGAACTTGGTGGGTGACTGGGGGATCGCGGCGAGGATCGCGTACTGGGCGAGCGACAGATCGGATAGCGGCTTGCCGAAGTAGCCCTTGGCCGCGGCCTTCACGCCATAGCTGTTGTTGCCGTAGAAGTTGTTGTTGAGATAGGCGGTGATGATCGCCTTCTTGCCGTCTTCGCCGGGGTAGGCCTCAGTCAGGCGGATCGACTGGATGATCTCCTTGATCTTGCGCTCGTAGGTCGGGAGTTCGAGCGTCGCGGCCGGCAGGAGCCGGTTGCGGACGAGCTGCTGGGTGATCGTGGAGGCTCCGCGCGGCCGCCCGGACAGAGTGTCCAGACCGGCGCTGACGATCCCGACCGGATCGAAGCCGGGGTTCGTCCAGAAGTCCTTGTCCTCGATGGCAGTCGTCGCGTCGAGCATCTCGGCCGGGATCTGGTCGAACGTCACGAGCTCACGGCGGAGCGAGCCGAGTCGTGCCAGCTCGACCTTGCCGGTTCGGTCGGTGACGATGGTCTGTTGCTCGAAGTCGATGTTCGATAGTGCCGTCTTCGGGTCGGGCAGACCCTCGGCGTAGTGGTTGTAGCCGGCCACGGCCAGCACGCCGCCGGCCCCCGCGGTCAACAGCGCGACGAGGAGCAGGAGGAGCGGGATGGCGATGAGGATCCGGCGGATCCAGTGGCCGCCGCTCCTCTCGGACCGGCGGCGCAATGCGCGTCGATGACGCTGCCGCCGCACGAGAGACGTCTGCATCGGGCTCGCACGATACCATGGGTGCCGTGAACGACCGGTCTGCCGCGGCTACCCGGGTCGAGACGGCTCGGGGTGCGACGCTGTGACGGAAGCTCCCGTTGCCGGAGCGTCCGGTGGCCTGCTCGAGGAGCTCGAGTGGCGTGGGATCCTGCATGCGACCACCCCCGGCCTTGCCGAGCGACTCTCCGCTGGCCGCCCGATCACCGGCTATAACGGCTTCGATCCGTCCGGCTCATCGCTCCATGTCGGGCACCTGATCCCGATCTTCGGGTTGCTCCGCTTCCAGCGCCACGGGGGCCGCCCTGTCGCCCTGGTCGGCGGCGGAACGGGGATGATCGGCGACCCATCGGGGCGGTCCTCGGAGCGCAACCTGCTTGATCGGGACACGCTCGCGGCCAACGTGGCGGCGATCCGCGGCCAGTTGGAGCGTTTCCTCGACTTCGCACCCGGCGCGGGCGGCGCGCTCCTCGTCAACAACCTCGATTGGCTCGGGGAGCTGTCGCTCATCGACTTCCTGCGCGACACCGGAAAGCATTTCACGGTCCCGTACATGCTGGCCAAGGACTCCGTCCAGACCAGGCTCGAGCGTGGTCTGTCCTTCACCGAGTTCTCGTACATGCTCCTGCAGGCGTACGACTTCTGGCACATGCACCACGACCCCGAGTTGCGCGTCGATCTCCAGATGGGTGGCGCCGACCAGTGGGGCAACATCACTGCCGGGCTCGAGTTGATCCGCCGCAGCGGGGGTGTCGGCGATGAGGTCGCGGAGGGGCCGGCCCATGGTCTGGCCTACAAGCTGCTCCTCTCGCCGTCCGGCACGAAGTTCGGCAAGTCGGAGACCGGTGAGAGCGTCTGGCTCGATCCGGAGCGGACGACACCGTTCGCCTTCTACCAGTACTGGCTGAACGTGGACGACCGTGACGTCGGGATGTACCTGCGCTGGTTCACCGAGTTCGAGCGAGAACGCGTGGAGGAGCTCGATGCCGAGACGGCGGCCAGGCCCGAGGCGCGGACTGCGCAGCGCGCGCTGGCGGTCGACATCACCATGCGGACCCATGGTGCCGTCGCCGCAGATGCGGCGGTCCGGGATTCTGAAGCGTTGTTCTCGGGTCGGCCGATCGAGGATCCAGCGGTGCTCTCGTCGATCCACGCAGCGACACGCGGCTTCTCGGTGACTCCCGACAGCGTTGCGAGCGGGGCGTTGGCCGTCCTTGCGGATGGTGGGCTCGTGGCCTCGCGCGGGGAGGCGCGACGACTCGTGACCGGTGGCGGGGTGACGATCAACGGAGAGCGGATCTCGGATCCGACGAGCGTCCCGACGCCGATCGCCGGGGAGTGGCTGGATGTCCGCATCGGCAAGCGGAGAAGGGAGATCGGCCGGGTCGTTCACGGGGCCTGATCGGCCGTTACCCCAGGTCGGTGCCCGACCGGGCTGGGGCGTGGCGCGTGAGCCGCGAGGCCCGCTACTCGCGGTGGCGCGTCTCCAGGACGGCAAGCGAGGCAGACGGTGCGAGGTCACGCTCGGCCAGCAGCACGAGCAGGTGATAGATCAGGTCGGCGGATTCACCGGCCAGTGCCGCCCGTGTCCCATCGGTCGAGGCGACCGCATCATCCTTGGCCGCGAGGAGCACCTCGGTCGCCTCCTCGGTCACCTTCCTGCCCGCGGCATCGACCCCACCCTCCAGCAGGGACGTCGTGTACGAGCCGGCCGGGCGTTCGCTGGCGCGAGCCATGATCGTGGACCACAGCGTCTCGAGCCAGGCGAAGCCCTGGGTCGATCGCTCCGCCGGCGCGCCGTCGGGATCGAAGCACGATCGGACATCGCGGTGGCAGGTCGGGCCGACGGGATCGACCGTCAGCAGCAGTGCATCGTCGTCGCAGTCGATCGCGATGCCGACCACGCGCAGGACGTGACCCGATGTCTCACCCTTGCGCCACAGTCGATCCCGGCTCCGTGAGTGGAGATGGACGTCGCCGGTCGCGAGCGTAGCCGACAGTGCCTCGGCGTCCATGTAGCCGAGCATCAGGACGCGACCATCGACGCGGTCCTGGACGATCGCCGGCACGAGCCCGTCAGGCCCGAAACGGACGACCTCTGGTGCGCTGAGCGCGCCACTCATGACCTGGCACCCAGTGCGGTGCGGACCGGGATGCCGGCCGCGGCCATCGCGCCCTTGACCGCAGCTATCGAATGGATACGCCTGTGGAAGATCGAGGCAGCG